>DASQSQ010000402.1:0-7394 GCA_035642315.1 Mycobacterium sp. | reverse complement strand
TGGCGGTCGCGGTCGGGGAGGAGGCCACCACAGTGGAAGAGGTGTGCGAGCCGTTTCTGGTGCGGGCCGGCATGATTGCGCGCACGCCGCGCGGCCGGGTCGCAACCCCGCAGGCCTGGACCCACCTGGGGATGACGCCGCCGCCGCGGGCCAGCGGGCTTGGCCAACCGGGGCTCTTCGAGTAGGAAGAAGCGATGATCACCGCTGCGTTGGTATTCGCCGGACTGGCTGCGTTGCTGCATGTCTACATCTTCACGATGGAATCGCTGACCTGGACCAGCAAGCGCACCCGCGCCGCGTTCGGCACAACGGCCGAGGAAGCCGAGACGACGAAGCTTCTCGCGTTCAACCAGGGCTTCTACAACCTCTTCCTGGCGATCGTCACCGGAGTCGGCATCGCCGCGGTTGCGTTGGGACACAACGACGTTGGTGCGGCGTTGATCTTCGCAGGCGTGGGATCCATGGCCGCGGCGTCGGTTGTGCTGTTGGCATCGGCACCGGATAAGGCCCGCGCGGCGCTGACGCAGGGCACATTCCCGGTGATCGCCGTCGTGCTTTTGGTGATCGGGCTCGTCACGCCGTAATCCTGTGTAAAAGCCAACGTCGTGACCAGCCCAATCGTGGAGTTCTGAGAGCCGCCTGAACATTCCGGCGGATCCGGTTACGTCGGCTGTGCCGCGGGTACCCCTCACGCGCTTGACAGCATTGACGTCCAATCTTTGAGGAGATTCGTAATGAATGACTCGCGGTCAGGCTTCGGGAGCCTGCACATGCCGCGCAGCCGTGGTGCGGTGAGCGGATTGCTCCTGATAATTCTCGGTGTTTGGGGAGCGTTGATTCCCTTCATCGGGCCCTACTTCCACTTCGCCTACACGCCCGACCAGATGTGGGCGTGGAGCACGGCACGAGCCTGGCTGGAGGTGTTCCCCGGAGTCACCACCGCGGTCGGCGGCTTCCTGGTGCTGGTTTCGGGAAACCGCGCCACCGCGATGTTCGGCGGCTGGTTGGCGGTTATCGCCGGCGCCTGGTTCATCGTCGGTCGGACGCTGGCACCGCTGCTGCGGCTCGGGGATATCGGTCAGCCGATCGCAGTGACGGATGCCAAGCGCGCTGTGCTCGAGATCAGCTACTTCTCCGGCCTGGGCGCACTGATCGTCTTCCTGGGTGGGGCTGTGTTGGCGCGGGTGACGATCCGCACCCTGCGCGACGTCGAGTCGGCGTCGCAACCCGAGCTGCCTGCGGCTCCGGAGTACTCCGGACTTGTGGAGGCACCGGCACCGGCAACTGAGGTGATCGCGTCCAAGGGACACCGGCGCGAAGGCAAAGGTGGTATTTTCCGGCGGCGAAGCGCTAACGCGACGAGCCACTGAATTTGACACCATGAGGCCGATCGCCGCTGTAAGAGGCGGCGATCGGCCTCGGCTTTAGGTTACGTGCCTGATACTCGCCAAACAGAAGCCAGGGTCGTGAATCGGAAGAGATTCACGACCCTGGCTTCTGTTTCGAGCAGGGTGACTAGAGCAGCCCGAGCAGCTGCAGGTCGGTGATGTACTTGACGATGATCGGCGCGGAGACATGCGGAATGTCTTTCTCCGGCCCGATCTTCGCTTCCTGCACCGCCGCACGGAACTGGTCGGTCGGAGCCATCGATCCGTTGATCGGCACCGAAGGCTGCTGATAGTTGTGCAGCAGCGGCAGCAGCGAGTACTGGCGCTGCCGCTCGGGCAGGGCCCGCAGCGTGGTCTCGAACCGCTGCAACCAGGTGGCGTAGTCGCCGACCCGCTGGATCGAGTACCCGGCGTCGATCAGCCAGTCGACGTACTCGTCGAGGCCGATGCCGTCGTCGTACGGGTTCATCACGTGGTAGGTCTGGAAACCATCCACGACTTGGGCACCCAAGTCCGAAATCGCCTCAGCGATGAACTCGACCGGAAGCCCGTCATAGTGCGCGCGCTGCCGGTTGCCGTCGCCGTCCAACTCGTAGAACGAGCCGGGCGCGACGCCGGTGGCGACCAGGCTCAGCATCAGCCGGGTGAACATGTCCGGCAAGTTGAGCTGACCCGCGTACGTGGTGTCGGCCAGGATCATGTCGCAGCGGAACACCGCGACCGGCAGACCGCACAGGTCGTTGGCCTCGCGCAGTAGCACCTCGCCGGCCCACTTGCTGTTGCCGTAGCCGTTGGCATAGCCGTCGTTGATCGCCCGGGTGGCGCTGATCTGACGGATGTCGGCGTCCTCGACGAACGTGCCCGGCTTGATCTGATCGCCCACGCCGATCGTCGACACGTAGGTGTACGGCTTGATCTTGGTGGTCAGCGCAATCTTGATCAGCTCGGCGGTGCCCAGGGCGTTGGGCCCGAACAGCTCGCTGTACGGCAGGACGTGGTTGACCAGGGCCGCGGGGTCGACGATCAGGTCGACGGTGTCGGCCAGCCGCTGCCAGGTCTGCGGGTCCAGGCCCAGGTTGGCCTCGCCCTTGTCGCCGGCAATGACCTCGAGGTGGTCGGCCGCCAGCTGCCGATAGTGCTCGAGCAGCTTCGGGTCGCCGCTGTCGAAGGTCTTGTCCAGACGAGCCCTCGCCTCCTCATCAGTCTTGGCCCGCACCAGGGCGATCACCTTGCCGTCGACGAAGTCCATCCGCTCCAGCCACTCCAAAGCCAGGTAGCGGCCAAGGAATCCGGTTGCGCCGGTGAGCAATACGGTGCGCACCTCACTGGCAGGCCCGCGCAGCCCAGGCGCGGCGCCGAGGGTGGCCTCGTCGATGAACTTGTCCAGCGTCAGGTCGGCCGCGTGCACCTCGACCGCGTCGCGACCATGCACCGCCGCGAAAGTCGGCCGCTTGCTGCCCTGTCGCTCACCCTCGATGTAGTCGGCGATGGCCTGCAGGTCGTTGGCCGGGCTGACGATCACGCCCACTGGCACATCAACATCGAAGATCTCGTGCAACAGGTTACCGAATGTCAACGCGGACAACGAATCTCCACCTAGATCGGTGAAGTGCGCATCGGGTGTCAGGTCGGACTTCGCGGTACCCAGCATGGCGGCCGCGGCCCGGCTGACCGTTTGCAGCACCGGCGCCTGAGCGCCGCCGCGGCGCAGTTCGGACAACTCGTCGGCCTGGCCTTGCGCCAAGTCGGCGTAGAGCTGCTCCAGCCGCTCGCCGTAGTGCTGCTTCAGCTTGGGCCACGCCAGCTTGCGGATTCCGGTCAACAGACCGTTCTCCAAAGTGAACGGCGTGGTCTCGACGATGAAGTCGCGCGGCACCTCGTAAGACTGCAGATTCGCCTGTCGCGCAACGGTTTGCAGTGACTCCGCGATCGCTGATTTCGACGTGTTCACGTCCGTCGGCACCACGACCGCGAGCAGGTAGGGCTGCGCGCTGTTGCCGTAGACGTAGATCTGCCGGATCAGCGGGCTGTTCCCGAACACCGCCTCCAGCTTGGCCAGCGTGACGAACTCGCCCTGTGCCAGCTTCAAGACGTTGTTGCGGCGGTCGACGTAGACCAGCCGGTCGGGACCGAGTTCGGCGAAGACGTCGCCGGTCCGGTAGTATCCGTCGGCGTCGAACACGTTCGCGGTGGTTTCGGCCCGCTTGTAGTAGCCGGGAAACATGTTGGGCGTCTTGAGCAGCAGCTCACCGCGCGGATGCGGCTGGTCGGTGCTGAAGTAGCCCAGATCCGGAACGTCGACCAGCTTGTAGTCGATAACCGGCGGACGCTGAATTTCGCCGTCGAGCAAGACCATGCCCGCCTCGGTGGAGCCGTAGCCGTCCACCAGGTGCATCTCGAGCAGCGACTCGACCCAGGTCCTCAACTCAGGAGAGGTCGGTGCGGAGCCCGTCATCGCAAAGATGTAGCGCCCGCCCAGCAGTTCGTGGCGCTGCTCGTCCAGCACCTGGGCCTCGACGACCTCGCGGTCGGCTCCGGCGGACGCCCGACGGCCGACTTCGCTCTGGTACTCGAGGTACAACATCTCCCAGATGCGCGGGACGAAGTTCAGCTCGGTGGGCCGCACCAGCCGGAGGTCTTCCAGCAGCGTCGACAGGTCGCTCTTGGCGGCGAAGTAGGCGGTGCCGCCGTTGCCGAGCGTGCCGTAGAGGGTGCCGCGGCCCATCACGTGGCTCATCGGCATGAAGTTCAGGCTGATCGACGCGGCACTGGGCCCGAACCAGTTCTTGGTCGTACGGTCCCACATCTTGGCGACGTTGCTCTGCGGGTACATCGCGCCCTTGGGGGCGCCGGTGCTGCCGGAGGTGTAGATGAGCAGCGCCAACGGATCGTTAGCGTCGGACTCGACGGCGGGCACCGCCGGCAGCGCGGTGCCGTGGTCGCGGAGCTCCTGCAGCGTCTCGATGTAGATGCCTTTTTCGTCCAGCCGCTCGTGGGCGGTCTGCAGCGCCTCACGGTGGTCGTCGACCTCGCTGCGGTAGTCGAAGATCACCAGCCGCCCGGGCGTGTGCCCGGCGTCGACGGCAGCCAGGATCAGATCGACGGCATCGGACAGGTAGTCGACACTCGCGGCGAAAACCTTGGGTTCAGTCTCGGTGACGATCGGCAGCAACTGTGCGATCGCCGCGCTGGTCTGCAGCGGAACCGACACCGCGCCGATAACGCCCAGCGTGACGTCGATGCTGGCGTAGTCAACGCTGGTGAAGCCGAGCACGCAGACACGGTCACCGGCGGCCACGCTCCCGTCAGCGCCGTGCGTCCACGCACGGGACAATTCGTCGACGCGGGCGGCCAGCTCGCCATAGCTGACGGTGTCGAACCAGGGGAGCAGCTTGGTCGAGGTGCGGCCGGTCTGCGGGTCTTTGACCAGCTCGACGGCGCGTTGAGCCAGCGCCGGCCGGTCGTAATAGCCGTCCAGCGTGGCCTTGATCACCTGTGGGAGCCGCAACCCGGCGTTGTGGATAGCGGCGCTGACGGCCTCGTCGGGTCGCGCGGCGGCGAACTGCGGGTCGTTGGCGGCCAACTCCTCGGCGCGGAGTTCTTGGGGTCCTAACCGTCCTTGGGTAGCAATCGACATAAGGAAACCTCACAATGCGTAAATCGGGAAATTTGTGGGGCGCACCGTTGCGCCTAATGGGTACTACGTTAGCAAAACTAACGGTATTCCCGGAAGGGTGCCTCTGGTTAACGTTGTGTGATTTTCTGCACGACGCTCTCGGTGCATCCGAGTGGAATCTCTGCGTGTGGGTACCCAACGGCGCGGAACCGTTCACGCCCGTGGCACGGATACCGCAATCGCTTAGGGAGTGCCGTCATGGTGTCTGACAGCGCGGGGCAATCGATGGGTTGTCCGATATGACTCGGCTAGACAGGCGCGGCAGGCCGCTGAAGGCATTCTTGCAGGCCGAGATCGCAGGTTCGGACCTCACCATCGAAGAGGTTCGGCGGGCGTGTGGCCTGACCCGTGCCAGCTATTACGGAGAGCCCAGCGGCTCGGGCCGCGGCTTCGCCGACAGCTTTCCCAATTCCGAGGAACTACGCCAGGTCGCCGACTACTACAAATTGGGCGACAACGGGTGGGTCAGCCTGCTGGTCGAGTTCGGTTGGCTCGAACCGCTCCCCGGTACCCCGCGCATGCCGTTCACCGGCGACAACGCCGATCGACAACTGTCGGCGCCGATCGGTTTGGTCACGCTTCGCGATGCTGTCTCTCGCTACCAGAATGGTTCAGTTCTGGTGGTGGCGGCAGACAGCGACGAAGTCCACCTCGTACCGCTGCGCCGAGCTCTTCAGGAACATCCGGATGGGTCGGTGCTGGTGTTCGGCGCCAACGCGCCGACGGAGCGGTGAGCCGGCGCTAAAGCTCGGCGAGCAGCCCCGCCACCACGTCGAGACCCTCGGAAAGTAGGTCGTCGCTGATCGTCAGCGGCGGCAAGAAGCGCACGACGTTGCCAAATGTGCCTGCCGTCAACAGAATGACGCCCGCGGCGGTGGCGGCGTTGGCCAGCGCGTTGGTCAGCTTCGCATCGGGCTCGGCGCTGTCGGGTTTGACGAACTCGACGGCGATCATCGCGCCGCGGCCACGTACATCGCCGATCCGATCGTCGATCGCTTGCAGCGCGAACAGCCGGTCTTTCATCAGCCGTTCGATCTCACGGGCCCGCTCGAGCAGCCCGTCCGCCTCGATGGTGTCGATGGTGGCCAGCGCGGCCGCACAGGCGACCGGGTTACCGCCGAACGTGCCGCCGACGCCGCTGGTGTGCGGCGCGTCCATGATTTCGGCGCGGCCCGTCACAGCCGACAGCGGCAGCCCGTCGGCGATGCCCTTCGCGATGCAGATCAGGTCGGGCTCGATGCCCTCGTGTTCGCAGGCAAACCACGCTCCGGTCCGCGCGATACCGGTCTGTACCTCGTCAGCGACAAAGACGACGTTGTTCCGGCGACACCAGTCCAGCAGCGCTGGCAGGAATCCCTCTGCCGGGACGATGAAGCCGCCTTCGCCTTGGATGGGCTCGATGACGATGGCGGCCAGATTCTCGGCGCCGACCTGCTTGGCGATGACGTCGATGGCACGCTGGGCGGCCAGTTCGCCGTCGGTGGCCAGTTCCTTGTCGATCAGCCCGTCGCGGAACGGATACGACAGCGGCGCCCGGTAGATCTCCGGCGCGAACGGCCCGAAGCCGCTCTTGTACGGCATCGACTTCGCGGTCAGCGCCATGGTCATGTTGGTGCGGCCGTGGTAGGCGTGGTCGAACGCGACCACCGCGTCTTTGCGGGTGTACGAGCGGGCGATCTTGACCGCGTTCTCCACCGCCTCGGCGCCTGAGTTGAACAGCACCGAGCGCTTTTCGCTCGAGCCGGGGGTGAGCCGGTTGAGGTGTTCGGCGACAGCGACGTACTGCTCGTAGGGCGTCACCATGAAACAGGTGTGGGTGTTGTCGGCGACTTGCGCGCGTACCGCGTCGACGACGCGGGGTGCGGCGTTGCCGATGGTGGTCACGGCGATACCCGAACCCAAATCGATGAACCGGTTGCCGTCGACGTCCTCGACGATGCCGCCGGCGGCGCGCGCCGCGAACACCGGCATGGTCATTCCGACGCCGTGGGACACCGCCGCGGCTCGGCGCTTGGTCAGTTCCAGCGATGCCGGACCGGGAATTTCGGTGACGAGGTAACGGCTCTGCTCGACGGCGGACACGTCAGCAGCCTATCGGCGAAAGGCCCCGCCTACGAGCCCAAATTAACCGGCGGCCGTGTGTCCCAACTCTCGGCACACATTCGTCGTCGGGTCCCAGTACTGGCCCGGGTCGCAGTTCAGCGGCTGTGGCCCCTGGCCCACCGGCCGGCACACGTTGGCGGTCGGATCCCACCACTGCCCGGGGTCGCAGTTGACGGGATCAGCCCTGCCCACTGCCGGCATCGCGACCGCCACGGCGGCCGCCGCCA
>DASQSQ010000401.1:0-2600 GCA_035642315.1 Mycobacterium sp. | reverse complement strand
GGAGCTCAACGGCTGCCAATCGGGCCGCTGCGGCTCGGGCGGCGGCATAGGTGGTGGTACAAACCGAGGCTCGGGCTGCGGCGGCACCTGCTGGCGCCGATGTGAACGCCGTGGCGGGCTCGCCGGTGCGGCCCCCGACGGCGCAGCCCAACCGTTGGCCTCCGCCGGTTGCTCCCGTAGCGTCCAGCGGCCCTCCGGCCGGCGCTCTGCGCCGCTCGGAGGTGACGACGGCGGGGCGGCCCAACCGGTGGGCGGCGTCGACTCGTCCTGCTCGGCTCGAGGGGCTCGCTCACCCCGACGCCAATGCGCATCTGCGTCCGGCGCCTCATATTCCTCGGCAGCCCGGTTGATCCCGGGGGTCTCTTGAGCACCGGCGGGCTGGTAGGTGTAGGGCGCCGCCTGGTAGTTATCCGCGACCGGCTGCCGCGGCGGTGGCGCCAGCGGTTCTTCAGGCACGTCGATGATCGCGCTGTCGTCCGCGCGCCGAGGCGGCTCTTCGGCCCGCACCGAGGTGACGCGATTGACACGTTCGCGAGCACTTTCGTGTTCGCGCTCCCAATCGCTGTGGGCGCGGACGGCTTTGCGCTCGGTCTCCAGCGCCGGGCGCTCGCTGAGTTCGGCGTCGAACAGAATCTCCAGATTGGTGCGCAGGGCGGCCAACTCGGCCCGCAACGCCGACACCTCGTCCGCGGCGTGCGTGCGCAATTCGCTGGAAAGCTCGCGACGCAGCTGAGACTCCACGGTGAGCTCATACTCGCGGCGGGCCGAGATTTCCCGGTCCAGTTGCAGGTCGTAAACCAGCTTCAGGTCGCGCGCCCGGGCCTGATCCACGTCGCTCTGCCGGCGGTAAATCACCGACACGAACGCAGCGACGACGACGGCCCATAGCGCGAGGATCACCGCGAGCTTGAGGAGCTCGACCCGGTTAGTGAAAACCAGCGCAGAACTAGCGCCGATTGCGAGCACCAGCAACGCCGTCAGCAGCACCCATCCCGGTCTGCGGCCGCCGCGCCGGACCCGGGCGCCGCGGGACAGGTCGGTCATGGCCCGACTGTACCGGCCCGAGGTCACAACGCGTGTCGCCGTCCTCCGGCGATTCTCACCTGGACTAATCGGGCGCCGCTGCCTCGTCGAGCCGGGCTAATTCTCCGCGCCTTCGCCGTGCTCGGTCGGGTCCGGCGGCGACTTGCAGCAATGTTGCAGCCACAGCGCGGCAACCACCAAAACCAACGCGCTGAAGGCCGCCATCGCCGTCCCGGCGGTGTCTTCGCCGGCCACCCGCAGCCACGATCGCCGCGGCAGCAGGTACACCAGAACCCCCGCCCACCAACCCAGCGCCAACGCGCCCACCCAGGCCGATGCTTTGGCGATGACCAGGCTGCGGGCCACCGATAGCGGATGGAGCCAGCCGGGTCCGTCGCCGATCTCACCGGCGCTGATCTTGGCCCGGACATAACGCGCCCAGCCGGCCTCGGCAACGCCGACCGCGAGCAGCGACAGACCCGTCCAGATCGTGATCGGTGGAAACCACCGGTAGAGCAACACGACCAGCAGATAACCGACCACCGCAGTGCCGATCACCGCGGCCGTCAGGTCACGTTTGCGGGTCGGGCCCATCAAGCCCCCGACGCCGAACCGGATTCCGAGTCCTCGCCGCGCAGTTCGAGTCGAAGGCCCGTCAGTTGCACACTGGCGCGGTCGGCGCGATCCAGCTGGGCGAGTAGCTTTGCGACGGACTGCTTTCCGCCGGCCACCGTCAGCTCAGCGGCCGGGTCGATCGCCAGCCACGGGATCATCACGAAGGCCCGCAGGTGAGCCAGCGGATGCGGCAGGGTCAGGCCGTCGTCCAGCGAGATCACTTCGGTGTCTCCAGCCGGCGACGTCTGGTGGCAGGTGATCAAATCCACATCAAGAGTGCGCGGGCCCCAACGCTGCCCGCGAACTCGGTCAGCCGCCTGCTCCATCTCCTGGGCGCGGCGCAACCAAGCGTGCCCGTCGAGCTTCACGTCGTCGGCGATCAGCACCGCGTTGAGGAAAGGGCCCTGCTCGACACCGCCCCAGGCGGCCGTCTCGTAAACCGGCGAGACCGCTTGCACCGCGCTGCCCAACGCGTCGGGCACCGACTGCAGCCGGGCCAGCCGGTCGCCGATGTTGGATCCAATCGACAACACCACGCGGGTCATCGGCGCCGCTCTCCCCCGCAAGCGGGTGGGGGTCCCCCCAGCCGCGCAGCGGCGAGGGGGCGTGCCCCCGCCTCATCGCTGCGCTCTGCATCGTCGTCGGCGCGACTCATACGCCTACGCCCCCTCCCGCCGGAACTATCGAGCCCCGTCCGCCGCGCCGCGACCGTCGTGCCGCCACCGCGACGTCGGCGAACTTCTGCGGAATCGGAGCCTGCGGCTTGTGCACCGTCACCTCAACGGCATGCACCCGCTGGTCTTTCATCACATCCTCGGCGATCTCCCCAGCCACCGTCTCGATCAGATTGCGCGCAGGCCCGGCAACGATAGCGGCCGCGCGCTGCGCCAGCACACCGTAATCGTAAGTGTCTGTCAGGTCGTCGCTGGCCGCGGCGTCCACCAGGTCGATCCACACCGTGA
>DASQSQ010000400.1:0-2982 GCA_035642315.1 Mycobacterium sp. | reverse complement strand
CTTCCTTAGCATTACCTGGCACAAGGCCTTGACCTCGTCGGTGAGATCCTCGGGCGCGACGACCCGATTGACGAGGTCGTAGCGCTCCGCGGTCGTGGCGTCGAACAACGCGCCAATCAGGTTCCACTCCTTGGCCTTACGTCGCCCGGCGAATCGCGGCAGCCGCGACGTGCCGCCCCAACCCGGGGTGATATCCCAGTCGATCTCAGGCATGCCCCACCGGGACCGGTCGGTGGCGATGACGAAATCGCACACCAGCGTCAATTCCAGACCACCGCCAGTGCAGACCCCGTCGACCGCGGCGACCGTGATCGGGGTCAGATCCTCGATGATCTGCACGGTCTCCTGGTAGAGCCGCACCTGCCAGTACGGGTCTTCGGGTCCCCAGGTGTTGAACTCGGCGATGTCATCGCCAGCACAGAACGTGTCGCCAGCACCGCGCAGGATCAAGATGCGGCAGTCGCGGTCATCGCGAACCTGCCGAACTGCTCGATTCAGTTCATCGGAGAGCACCCGATCGAGGGCGTTGTGTTTGTGCGGCCGGTTCAACGTAATCGTCGTGATCGGACCTGATCGGTCAAACAGCAGGTTCTGGTAGTCGGGCATCGTCGCTCCCTCCGCCTGGAAAGTTACTTGCATAACGAGACCCTAGCGATGACGGTCTCGTTATGCAAGTAACTTCCTATATCCTTGGTGGCATGCGGGCAATCGCTGGGTCGACAGTTCTGGACTGCTCAGTGTTCGGCGCGGTAGAGGCCATTGGCGACGCCTGGTCATGGATGGTGTTGAGCGAGGCGATCATTGATGGCATCAGCCGGTTCGACGGATTCCAGCGTCGGCTGGGCGTCGCGCGCTCGACGCTCACCGCGCGCCTGTCCGGCCTCTGCGCGAACGGGTTGATGGAGCGCCACGAGCAGGAGTACCGACTAACCGAAATGGGCAACGACTTCGTCGCCTGCATCATGACCGCGATGGCCTGGGGCGAGCGGTGGAGCAACGACAGTGGCGAGGTCCAGGTGCGAGCATCCCACCGCGGGTGTGCCGATCGGATACGCGGCGAACTGCGCTGTCCGGAGTGCCGCGCGTTGGTGCACGCCCGCGACGTGAGCTTTGACCGACGGCCCCGCCCGATGGCCGAGTTGCCGCTGCGACGTCAGCGGACACCGGACCTGGCGCTGTTGCAACGCGTGTGCCCAAGTTCGGTGGCAGCGACGCTGCAAGTGACGGGCGACCGTTGGAGCGCACTGCTGATTCGCGAATCATTTTACGGATCAAAACGATTCGACGAGTTTCAGCAGCGTTTGAACATCGCAACTAACATCCTCACCCAGCGCCTGCGACGTCTTGTCGAACTTGGCATCCTCACCAGGACTGCCTACCGGCAGCGGCCCGCCCGCCACGAATACCGGCTGACCGAGAAGGGTCTGGATCTCTACCCGGTGCCGCTGTCGATGCTGGCGTGGGGCGACCGTTGGGTCTTCGGTGACCGGAATCCGGTGCGGCTCACCCATGAGAAATGCGGATGGCCGCTCACGCCAATCCTGACCTGCAGCGCCTGCGCCAAACCAATTGCGCGCGCCGACATTGCGTTCTCGACCTCAGGAAATTAATTGGTCAGCGAAAATAGGGCACATATGGCCGATGGTCTGGTGACGGTGGTGTTGCCGTGTCTGAACGAGGCCGAGTCGCTGCCGGTTGTGCTGGCGGCCATGCCCGCCGGCTATCAGGCGTTGGTGGTCGACAACAACAGCACCGATGACACCGCCGACGTGGCCCGCCGCCACGGCGCGACGGTGGTCGCCGAATCGCGGCGCGGCTACGGTTCGGCCGTGCACGCCGGGGTGGTGGCGGCGACGACGCCGATCGTGGCGGTGATCGACGCGGACGGGTCGCTGGATCCCGCCGATCTGCCCTCGCTAGTCGCCGAAGTGGAGCACGGCGCAGACCTGGCGATCGGCAGGCGCCGTCCGGTACCCGGGCTGCGTTGGCCGTGGGTGGCGCGGCTGGGCACGGTGATGATGAGCTGGCGGCTGCGTACCCGACACAAGCTGCCGGTGCATGACATCGCGCCGATGCGGGTGTTCCGGCGCGACGCCCTGCTGAGCCTGGGTGTCAGCGACCGCCGGTCGGGATATCCGCTGGAGCTGCTGGTGCGGGCGGCCGCGGCCGGCTGGCGGGTGGTCGAGCACGACGTCGCATACGGGCCCCGCGTCGGGGGTAAGTCCAAGGTGAGCGGCTCGCTGCGGGGCAGCGTCACCGCGATTCTGGACTTTTGGAAGGTGATCTCGTGACCGTGCCGGTGACGCTGCTGGTGGTGGCCAAGGCCCCGGTGCCCGGTCGGGCCAAGACCCGGCTGGCCGCGACGGTCGGCGACCGGGTCGCCGCCGAGATCGCTGCCGCAGCGCTGCTCGACACCCTCGATGCGGTGGCAGACGCCGCGGTCGCCGCGCGGGCCGTGGCGCTCACCGGCGAGCTGGACGCCGCCGCCGGCGCCGCCGAGATACGGCGTCGGCTGGCATCGTTCACCGTAATCGACCAGCGCGGCAACGACTTCGGCGATCGGCTGGCCAACGCGCATGCCGACGCCGCCGCCGTCGGCGGGCAGCCGGTACTGCAGATCGGGATGGACACCCCTCAGGTGACCGCCGAGCTGCTGTACGACTGCGGTCGACGCCTGGTCGAATC
The DNA here is from genome assembly GCA_035642315.1 of Mycobacterium sp. Classification (GTDB taxonomy): domain Bacteria; phylum Actinomycetota; class Actinomycetes; order Mycobacteriales; family Mycobacteriaceae; genus Mycobacterium. The sequence continues at coordinate 297 of DASQSQ010000400.1, read as the reverse complement.
TCCGGCCGTCCTGGGGTTGGCCCGCGACGGGGGATGGTGGGCGCTCGGCGTGCACACTCCGGCGCTCGCCGAGTGCCTGCGCGACGTCCCGATGTCGCAGCCGGACACCGGAGCGCTGACACTGAAAGCATTGCGCAGCAACGGCATTGACGTAGCTCTGCTCGGTGAGTTGGCCGATTTCGACGTCGCCGATGACGTGGCCGCGGTGCGTGAGGTCTGTCAGCCAGGCAGTCGGTTCGCCACAGTCAGTCGCGCGGCGGGTCTGTGAGAGACCGTTGGGCGATCGCGCGTCCAGTC
>DASQSQ010000399.1:0-4337 GCA_035642315.1 Mycobacterium sp. | reverse complement strand
CTACCGTCCCTACTTCGCGGTGCCCGCGCATCATGATTTTCACAGGTGCTCACGGCCCGGCCGGCGGACGTTGACCCCGGAATCCCTTCCCGAAAGGCCCGCTCCGGTGGGCGCACGGCTGGTCAAGACATCAAACAGCAGCTGAGGTAATCCTTACCTTATTGAGGTTAGGGTTACCTATTGTGGCTCAGCTAAATCTTAGGTAGCCTTCCCTCCCTGTCGGTGGTGGACACCCGTCTAATGACGGTCAAGCAAAGGAGACGCCGTGCAGCTGGCTCAAAGTGCTCATTCGATCAACCGTGCTAACCGATTGCTGATCGCCGGCATTGCCTTGGCGGGCGCCGGGCTGATAGTCGTCAATCCGGTGGCGCCGACCCCGCCGAACGTCCAGCACCGAGCAGTGCAGTTGACCGCAGGCGAACAAGACTGGACTCAGGTCTTCACTACCGCAGAGAACAACCTGACGACCCTGGAAAGTGAAGCCGCGACAGCGAATTCCGGCCTGGCGTCGGCGGTGGGCACCGAGCTGTCGGGCTTCGAGACCCAGATCAGCAACGCGTTTATCGGCGTCGAGAGCGGTTTGCAGAACTCGATCTCCGGCGGGTGGTATGGCAGCGACGATGGCTATGTTTTCGGTCTGTTCCCAGGCTCCGTGTCGGGTCCGGACGGCGTCGAGACCGGCAGCACACTGCAAGAGATCTCGACCGCTCTTGAGCAGGGGAACGCCCTCAGCGCCTTCAGCTACTTCGACACGTGGTCGTTGGAGACGGTGGACCACACGCTGAAGCCGCTGCTGAGCCCGCTTCTCGATGAAACCAGCAAGGGCGCGACCACGCTGGGGATCCCGGCCGAGCTGTCGCAAACCTTTACGAATGTGCTCGAGGAGTTCGGCAACTACAACGAGCTGAAAGCTCTCGGCGACGCTCTGCTTGCTCCGGAACTCAGCGTCGCTTTCGGACTGTCGAACGATCTCGACGGGATCGCGACCGACCTATCCTCCGGGGACTCCACCCAGGCGCTGACCGACTTGTCCAACCTGTCCTCGGACCTGACCGGCGACCTCCTCAACGGGTGGACCGACCCCTACACCGGCACCGGCGAGGCGTTCACCGGCCTGCTCAACACCGGCAGCATTCTTGAAGAACTGCTGGTGACGTGGCCCGGGCAGCTTGCCACCGCGCTGGGTGAGTCGACGGCGCCGGCAGCGGCCGACGCTCTCTCGGCGTCGCTTCCCGATCTGTTCGGCGGGCTGGTTAGCTTCTAGGCGATGGGCGCTGGGGCGGGACGAACGTCCCGCCTCACGCTCGTCGGACAGCTGGAGGCAAGGGATGTCGACTTCCGATCTGGACGGCTTTGTGCCGTTTCCGCCAGATCGTGCAACCCGCTACCGGACCGCCGGTTATTGGACCGGCCGGACGGTCGAGTCGATGTTGGCGGACGCAGCCCAGCGGTGGCCAACGCGCGTCGCGGTAGTTGACGTCGCGCGCCGACTCACCTACGCAGAACTCGACGAGCGCGCCGACCGAGCGGCGGCCGGGCTGGCAGCGCTCGGCATCGCTTCCGGTGACCGGGTGTTGCTGCAACTACCCAACAGCTGCGAGTTCGCAGTGGCATTGTTCGCGTTGCTGCGCGCCGCTGCGATCCCGGTCATGTGCCTGCCCGGCCACCGCGCCGCCGAGTTGGGACACTTCGCCACTGTCAGCGAGGCAACGGCTTTGCTAATCCCTGATACTGCACAAGGATTCGATCACCGAGCGATGGCGCAGGCGCTGCTGCAGGATCGGCCCGCGCTGTGTCACGTGATCGTCGACGGCGACCCGGGCCAGTTCGTGTCGTGGTCGCAGGTGTGCGCGCACCCGAGCCAACGCGCTGCACGGAACACGGCGGATCCCGGGTCGCCGGCACTGCTGCTCGTGTCCGGCGGCACGACCGGGCTACCCAAGCTGATCCCTCGCACCCATGACGACTATGTCTACAACGCCATGGCCAGCGCCGAGATCTGCGGGCTGACCGGTGATGACGTCTATCTGGTGGCGCTGCCGGCCGCCCACAATTTCCCGTTGGCCTGCCCCGGTTTGCTCGGTGCCGTCGCTGTTGGTGCGACGACCGTGTTCGTCAACGACCCCAGCCCGGAGTCGGCATTCCGCGCCATCGTGCGCCACGGAGTCACCGCCACTGCGCTGGTTCCGGCCCTGGCCAACCTGTGGGCGCAGGCCACCGAGTGGGAACCGGAGACGCCAACCTCGTTGCGGCTGTTACAAGTTGGCGGCGCGAAGCTGGAAGCCGACGATGCGCGTCGGATCCGCGAGGCGCTGACGCCCGGACTGCAGCAGGTTTTCGGCATGGCCGAAGGGCTGCTGTGCTACACCCGACCCGGCGACCCGCCGGAACTGGTGGACCGCACGCAGGGGCGGCCCCTGTCTGCCGATGACGAACTGCGCATCGTCGACGATGCCGGCCTGGCAGTCCCGGACGGAACCGAAGGCGAACTGCTGGTGCGAGGCCCATACACGATCAACGGATACTTCCGCGCCGAAGGCGACAACGCGCGCAGCTTTGACCCTGACGGCTTTTACCGCAGCGGTGACCTCGTCCGCCAACGCGCCGACGGCTACCTGGAGGTCACCGGCCGGGTGAAAGACGTCATCCACCGCGGCGGCGAGACGGTCGCCGCCGGCGACCTCGAACAGCACTTGCGCGCACACCCGGCAATCTCGTCTGCGGCGGCGGTAGCGCTACCGGACCCTTACCTGGGCGAAAAAATCTGTGCAGCAGTTGTTTTCGCAGGCAACCCGGTGACACTAACCGAGTTGAACGACTACCTCGACCAGCGTGGCGTGGCCAGGCACGCTCGCCCGGATGTGTTGAGGCAGATGACTGCGTTGCCGACAACCGCAGTCGGCAAGATCGACAAGAAGGCGATCGCCCGGCAACTGCAAGCGTGAGCGCTAGTTGGCCGCGGTGAGCAGTTCGGCAGTGGCCTCCCACAGCCGTGATTCACGTGGCAAATCCTTTGCGAACGGCTTTACTTCGCGCTCCTCGTCTTTGACGACGAATGCGCCGCCGCGCAAGTGCGCCCAGCGGTCGTCGAGGACAAGCGACGCCAGCATCGGCCCGGACCGGGTGGGTGACGAGACGCCGGGGATTTGCTCAATCACGCGGCCGATCCGTTGAAGACCGGGGCCATGTCCCCTGCTCAGGCCCGTGCCGGGCATGAATCCGGGCTCGAACACCGCGACGTTAATCCCCGCCGGCGCTCGGCGCTGCAATTCGTGCGCGTAGTACAGGATCGCGAGCTTGGAGTTGGAATAGGCCGTCCAGCCCTCTTCTGATGTCGCCGGTACATCCGGAGCGATAGGCCGCGCGAGCTCTTTCGGGTCGCGCCAAACTGCCGGCGGGACTCGCAGAATGCGACGGAAGATGTTCTGGTGATAGGTATTTGAACCTAACAGCACGATGCGGGCGGGCGCGACGAGCGAGTCGAGCAGGTCGGCGATGAGCTGCGCGTGCGAAAGGTGGTTCACCGCGAAGGTGAGTTCGTATCCGTCTGCGGAGGTGTCGTGGGTATCGCCGACCGAGACGCCGGCGTTGGCCACCAGTCCCTGCAGCGGTCGCACCACGCCAGCTTCCAGCAGATCCTTGACCTGCTGCCCCGCCTTGCGCACGTCGGAAAGCCGGGCAAGATCGCAGCCGATTTCCTGCGCCGTCGCTCCCGCCGCGCGGGCCGCCTCGGCCACTTCGGTCAGCGCCTTCCCGGGTCGGCCGACCAGCAGCAAGTCGGGCCGCTGCGCCGCAGGGCGATTGGCTATCGCCAGCGTGGCGGCCTTTCCGAGGCCGCCGGTCGGCCCGGTGATGAGCACGGTGCCTGACTTGATCGAGTTCATGGTTCTCCGTTCGTCGGTCTACCTCGATGATTGTTCGCCGGAGCGCGGTCCTCAGGCAGTCGTCCGGTTTTCGTAGGACTGCCAGTGCCAGGACAAGACCGTTCCGGCGGCGCACAGTGGAGGGATGGACTCGTGGGAGTTCGGTCGCACCGTGCGTCGCTGGCGCGATCGCGTGCAGCCCACCACGGTCGGCGTTCCGGTCGGCGGGCGACGTCGCGCGACGGGGCTGCGCCGCGAGGAGTTGGCCGGCCTGGCCGGGATCTCGGTCGACTACCTGACCAGGCTTGAACAAGGACGGGCCACCTCACCGTCGGTGCAGGTCGTCGAGGCGCTCGCCCGCGCATTGCGGGTGTCCGACACCGAGCGTGACCTGCTCTTCCGGCTGGCCGGGCACGCGCCCCCCGGACTCGACGTCGTCTCGTCACACATCACGTCGAGCGTGCAACGCCTGCT
>DASQSQ010000398.1:0-2291 GCA_035642315.1 Mycobacterium sp. | reverse complement strand
AGGGCATCATGGCCGCCAAGAAAAAAGAGGTCACGGTGCTGACCCTCGGCGAGATCGGGGTCGAGGCCGACGAGGTCGGGCTGGCAAATGCCGGGTCGACCGTGCTCTCGTCGACGCCGAAGCCGCCCAAAACCGCAGGTGAGAAGGTCACCGACGAGGGTGAGGGCGGCAAGCAGATCGTGCAGTACCTGGTTGGCCAGAAAATCATCTAAATCGAGCGGCGCGGCATTCCGGACCATCACCAAGATCACGAGAAGAGCGATATAACCCATGGCTGAAGCATTGGTGCTCGTCGAGCACGCCGAAGGCGCGCTGAAGAAGGTCAGTGCCGAATTGATCACTGCCGCCCGTGCGCTGGGCGAGCCGTCCGCCGTCGTGGTCGGCGCGCCAGGGACGGCCGCGCCGCTGGTAGACGGGCTGAAGGAGGCCGGCGCCGCCAAGATCTACGTCGCTGAGTCCGACAATGTCGACAAGTACCTGATCACCCCGGTCGTCGACGTTCTGGCCGCGCTGGCCGAGTCGTCCGCTCCTGCCGCCGTATTGCTGGCTGCCACCGCCGACGGCAAGGAGATCGCGGGCCGGCTCGCGGCCCGGATGGGATCTGGGCTGCTGGTCGACGTGGTCGAGCTGAAAGAAGGTGCAGTGGGCGTCCATTCCATCTTCGGTGGCGCGTTCACCGTCGACGCGCAGGCCAACGGCGACACCCCGGTGATCACGGTGCGGGCTGGCGCCGTCGATGCGGAGCCAGCCGCCGGCGCGGGTGAGCAGGTCAGCGTGGACGTGCCGGCTCCCGCCGAGAACGCCACCAAGATCACCGCCCGCCAGCCTGCGGTCGCCGGTGACCGGCCCGAGCTGACCGAGGCCACCATCGTGGTCTCCGGTGGCCGCGGCGTCGGCAGCGCGGAGAACTTCAGCGTGGTCGAGGCGCTGGCCGACTCACTGGGCGCGGCCGTCGGGGCGTCGCGTGCCGCGGTCGACTCCGGCTACTACCCGGGTCAGTTCCAGGTCGGCCAGACCGGTAAGACAGTGTCGCCCCAGCTCTACATCGCGCTGGGCATCTCTGGTGCGATCCAGCACCGCGCGGGCATGCAGACCTCGAAGACCATCGTCGCGGTCAACAAGGACGAAGAGGCACCCATCTTCGAGATCGCCGACTACGGCGTGGTGGGTGACCTGTTCAAAGTCGCTCCGCAGCTGACCGACGCGGTCAAGGCCCGCAAGGGCTGAGTTTTCCTCGGCGAGCAGACGTAAAAGCCCCCCACGCTGCGGCGTGTCGGGGGCTTTTACGTCTGCTCGCCAAACTCAGCGCGCCCCGCCTTTTTCGCGACATTTTGTCATCTGACGTGCACCGACACGTCACAGCGCGGATGCCGATTGGCACACCGGCTACGCCACGTTGTTGGCATGAGCATTGCTTCTGTCCTGATACCCGCCGCCTTGCCGGACGGCGCGGCAACCAGCTCGCCCGGCCCCCGCTACTCGCTGTTGCTGTCCACCGACCCCGGCATGATCGAGGCGGCGCAGCGACTCCGGTACGACGTGTTCAGCAGCACACCCGGCTTCGCACTGCCGGGGGCCGACGAACAACGCGACGTCGACCGGTTCGACGAGTATTGCGACCACCTGCTGGTCCGTGACGACGACACCGGCGAGCTGGTGGGTTGCTACCGGATGCTGGCGCCCGCGGGCGCCATCGCTGCCGGAGGACTCTATACAGCGACGGAATTCGACGTTCGCGCGTTTGATCCGCTGCGGGCGTCGCTGGTGGAGATGGGACGCGCCGTGGTGCGCGACGGTCACCGCAACGGTGGCGTCGTGCTGCTGATGTGGGCGGGCATCCTGGCCTACCTGGACCGCTACGGCTACGACTACGTGACCGGGTGCGTGTCGGTACCGATCGGCGCTGACGCTGATGGTTCTGGCGATGACGCTCCAGGCAGCCAGCTCCGCGGCGTCCGCGACTTCATACTGAGCCGTCATGCCGCACCGCCGCAGTACCGGGTGCACCCACACCGGCCGGTGCTCGTGGACGGGCGGCCCATCGACGAGATTCCGCCGCCACCACGGCCTGCGATTCCGGCGCTGATGCGCGGCTACCTGAGGCTGGGCGCACAGGTCTGCGGTGAGCCTGCGCACGACCCGGACTTCGGTGTGGGCGACTTCTGCGTGCTGCTGGACAAGCAGCGCGCAGATACCCGATATCTAAAGAGACTGCGGTCGGTGTCGGCCGCCTCTGAAATGGCGGGCGGCGCCCGATGAGCGCTCCCGCAGTCACCGCGCACTCCTGGCTG
>DASQSQ010000397.1:0-4477 GCA_035642315.1 Mycobacterium sp. | reverse complement strand
TCACGATCCACAGTTTCCGGGCATGGCCGCCGACGCCGGACTGACGTCGAGTTCGTGGGCCCGCGGACCACACCACCAGTGGGGCCCGGTGCACGGCGAGGGCGGCGTGGCGGCGATGCAGTTTTGCAGCGAGTTCGAGTGGATCGCGCCGTCGGGGCGTGGGCTGCTCACCCATTACATGCCGGCGCACTACTCGGCCGGCTGGTGGATGGACGACTCGACCTCGGTGGACGAAGCCGAGCAGGCCACCTTCCAGCTCTTCGCGGAGCTGAAGAAGGTTGCACTTACCCGCAACGTGCTGTTGCCGGTCGGCACCGACTACACCCCACCGAACAAGTGGGTCACCGAGATTCACCGCGACTGGAATTCGCGCTACACCTGGCCGCGGTTCGTCTGCGCGTTGCCGAGCGAGTTCTTCGCCGCCGTGCGCACCGAACTCGACAGTCGAGGGTTGGTGCCGTCGCCGCAAACCCGGGACATGAATCCTATCTACACCGGCAAAGACGTGTCGTTTATCGACACCAAACAAGCCAACCGGGCCGCCGAGAACGCCGTCTTGGACGCGGAGAAGTTCGCGGTATTCGCGGGGCTGCTCGGCGGCGCCGACTACCCGCAGGCCGCGCTGGCCAAGGCATGGGTGCAGCTGGCGTACGGCGCGCACCACGACGGCATCACCGGATCGGAATCCGACCAGGTTTACCTCGATCTGCTCACCGGCTGGCGCGACGCGTGGGAGCTCGGTCGGGCGGCCCGGAACAACTCGCTGGCGTTGCTATCCGGTGGCATCCGCGGCGATGTCATCGTGTGGAACACGTTGACGCACAACCGAACCGATGTCGTGACGTGTCGGCTCGACGAGCCGGTCGGGGCCGGGGCGCGGGTGCTCGATGACGACGGCGCCGAGGTGCCCGCGCTTGTCGAGCACGACGGGCATTCGGTCAGCTGGCTGGCGCGCGACGTGCCGTCGCTGGGCTGGCGGGCGTACCGACTGGTTTCCGGGCGCAAATCGGTGGGCTGGAAACCGCTGCGCGGCAGGCAGATTGCCAACGAGCACTACCAGCTGGCCGTCGACCCGGCGCGCGGCGGCGGGGTGTCGTCGCTGATCCACGACGGCCGGCAGCTGATCGGCGAAGGCCGGGTGGGCAACGAGCTGGCCGTCTACGAGGAATACCCGGCGCACCCGACCGGCGGCGAGGGGCCGTGGCACCTGCTGCCCAAGGGGCCGATGGTCTGCTCGTCGGAAACCTCGGCCGAGGTGTCGGCTTACCACAGCCCGCTGGGCCAGCGGCTGATCGTGGCGGGCCGCGTCGGCGAGCTGCTGTGCTACACCCAGACGCTGACGTTGTGGCACGGCGTCGACCGGGTCGACTGCACCACCACGATCGACGACTTCACCGACGCCGACCAATTGCTGCGGCTGCGCTGGCCGTGCCCGGTGCCGGGCGCCATGCCGGTCAGTGAGGTCGGCGATGCCGTCATCGGGCGCGGTTTCGCGTTGCTGCACAACGACTCTGGGTCGGTGGACACCGCAGAACACCCGTGGACGCTGGACAACCCGGCCTACGGCTGGTTCGGACTGTCCTCGGCGGCCCGGGTTCGGGTCGGCAAGGGTGTGCGCGCGGTGTCGGTGGCCGAAGTGGTCGCGCCGACCGAACCTGCGGGCGGCCTGCTGGCGCGCGATCTGCTGGTCGCGCTGGTGCGCGCCGGAGTCACGGCGACGTGCAGCAGCGCCGACAAGCCCCGCTACGGAAAACTCGGCGTCGACTCGAATCTGCCGGATACCCGCGTCGCGCTGGGCGGGCCGAGCCAGAACGCCTTCACCAAAGCCGTTCTGGCGGCCGCAGATCCGGCCTACGCGAGCGAGGTCGAACGACAGCTCGCCGAGAGCGGTCGGGCCAGGGTGTGGGTGCCGGCCGCGGCGCCGTTGGCGCTCGGCTGGATCCCCGGCGCCGACCTGCGAGATTCGCGGGCGCTGCCGGTGCTGGTGATCGCCAGCCGCGACGATGCCGACCTCGGGGCCGCGATCGCGACGGTGGCCGACGACCTTGTCGACGCCGAGATCGTCGTCAGCCAGCAGGCACCGTCGGGCCTGCAGCCCTTCGAACCGTTTACCGTCGCGCTGCTCAACCGCGGGGTGCCCAGCTTCGCCGTCGAAACCGACGGCACGCTGCACACCGCGCTGATGCGGTCCTGCACCGGCTGGCCGTCCGGTATCTGGATCGACGAGCCGCGCCGCACCGCGCCCGACGGCTCGAACTTCCAGCTGCAGCACTGGACGCACGTCTTCGAGTACGCGCTGGCGTGCGGCGCCGGCGACTGGCGGCACGCCGCGATCCCGACTCACAGCGCGCAGTTCTCCCACCCGCTGCGTGCGGTGACACCGGGTGGACAACGCGGGCTGGGGCAGACCGGGTCGCTGCTGCGCGTCGAGCCCGCCGACTCGGTGCAGTTGGCCGCGTTGAAGGCGGCCGGCAACCCGCTGGCGGCCGGCAGCGCAAAGCCGGTCGACCCTCGCGCGGTGGCAATGCGGTTGGTGGAAACCACCGGCGCCGCTGCCCGCGTCACAATCGACGCGGATCTGGGCAAGGTCCGCGCGCTCCAGCTGGCCGACCTCTTGGAAACCCCGCAGCAACGCAAACGGTCAATCGACCTGCACGGCTTCCAGGTCGCCACGGTGTTGGCCCGCGTCGAGATGCCCAGGGCGCCTTCGGATTCCCTTCAGTTGGCCCCGGACGCGGAGAACTGCCAGCCGCTGTACGCGCGGTACTGGCTGCACAACCGCGGGCCGGCGCCGCTCGGCGGGCTGCCCGCGGTGGCGCACCTGCATCCCCACCGCCTCACCGCCGCCGCGGGCGACGCCGTGGCGCTGCGCCTGACCGCGGCCAGCGACAGCTGCGATACGCCGCTGGCCGGCACCGTCACGCTGGTGCTCCCGCGCGGTTGGTCGGCCTGCCCGGCCAAGCTGCCATTCACGCTGCGGCCCGGCGAACATCTGGAGGCCGACGTGACGCTGAAGATCCCCACGCGTGTCGATCCCGGCCCCTATCCAGTTCGGGCGCAGCTCCAGGTCACCGGCGGGGACGTCCCGCCCGCCTGGCGTCAGGTTGTCGAAGACGTGTGCATGGTCTCGGTCGGTGGCGCTGACGATGACGGGCTGGTGCACCTGGTCGACGGGCCGGCCGACGTCGAGGTGGCCGCGGGCGACTCTGCTCGCCTGGCCGTCACCATCGGCAGCCACGCGTGCGCCGAGCTCAGCCTGGAGGCGCACCTGATCAGCCCGTGGGGGACCTGGGAGTGGATCGGCCCGGCGACGCTGGGCGCGGTGCTGCCCGCCCGCGGCACTGTCGAGCTTGGCTTCGACGTCGCCCCGCCGGCCTGGGTGGAACCCGGTCAATGGTGGGCCCTGGTTCGCGTTGGCTGCGCCGGTCGGCTGGTGTACTCACCCGCGGCGAAAGTGACCGTCCGATGAGGGCGGCGACCGTTGACGGTGTCGCGGTGCCGGTGGACGAGGTCGACGCGCGCGAGGCGCGGCTGCGCGACGGCCCGCTGGCGGCAGCGCTGCCGGCAGCGGGCACCAGCGAGGGCAGGCAATTGCGCCGCTGGCTGACCCAACTGATCGTCACCGAGCGGGTGGTCGCCGCGCAGGCCGCGGCGCTGGGCGTGACCGGGCAGGACGCGCCGGGCGAGGCCGAGCTGCTGCCCGACGCCACGGCCCGGCTGGAGATCGGCAGCATCGCCGCGGCGGCGTTGTCCGACCCCTGTGCGCGCGCATTGTTCGCCCGCATCACCGCCGCGGTCGACGTCAGCGACGACGACGTGGCCGGCTATCACGCCCGCAACCCGTTGCGATTCGCCGCGACGGATGCCGATCCGCACGGTTGGCGCGCCCCGGCCGTCGCCGCCCCGCCGTTGCACGAGGTGCGTGCCGTGATCGCCGATCACCTGCGCGCGGCGGCGCGGCGCCGCGCCTTCCGGGTGTGGCTCGACGAACGCCGCGCCGAGCTGGTGCAACTGGCGCCGGGATACGAGCATCCGGGCGACCCGCGTCAACCCGACAACACCCACCGGCACTGAGCCGCGGATGCTCACCCTGACCCTGGACATCGGCGGCACCAAGATCGCCGCGGGACTCGTCGACCCGTCGGGTGCGCTGGTACATGCCGCCACCCGTCCTACCCCGAAAAATCAAGGTGCAGAACAGGTTTGGATGGTAATCCAGCAGATGATCGCCGACGCGATGCGGGCCGCCGGGGGTCCGATCCGCGGGGTCGGCATCGGGTCGGCGGGCCCCATCGACCTGGCGGCGGGAACCGTCAACCCGATCAACATTCCCAGCTGGCGCGGCTTTCCGCTGCGGGACCGGGTCGCCGCCGCGGTGCCGGACGTGCCGGTGCTGCTGGCCGGTGACGGCGTGTGTATGGCGCTCGGTGAGCATTGGCGCGGCGCCGGGCGTGGCGTCGCTTTCGTGCTCGGCATG
>DASQSQ010000396.1:0-13018 GCA_035642315.1 Mycobacterium sp. | reverse complement strand
ACCAAGGTCGCCAAGGTGACGTGGGATCAGGTCCGCGAGATCGCCGAGACCAAGAAGGCCGACCTCAACGCCAACGACATTGAGGCAGGCGCCAAGATCATCGCCGGGACCGCCCGGTCGATGGGGATCACCGTCGAATAGGCGGGGCTCCTCGTGGGAGGGCCAGCTTCGGCCCGCTTCATCAACCACAACCCAACATCAGATTGGATTAACGAATGAGCAAGAACAGCAAGGCATATCGCGCCGCCGCCGAGAAGGTGGACCGCGACACCCTCTACACACCGCTGGCCGCGGCCAAGCTGGCCAAGGAGACGTCGTCGACCAAGCAGGACTCGACCGTCGAGGTGGCCATCCGGCTCGGCGTTGACCCGCGCAAGGCCGACCAGATGGTCCGCGGCACGGTCAACCTGCCGCACGGCACCGGTAAGACAGCTCGGGTTGCGGTGTTCGCCGTGGGCGACAAGGCCGATGAGGCCACGGCGGCCGGCGCAGACGTGGTCGGCAGCGACGACCTGATCGAGAAGATCCAGGGCGGGTTTTTGGACTTCGACGCCGCGATCGCCACGCCCGACCAGATGGCCAAGGTCGGCCGGATCGCGCGGATCCTCGGACCGCGTGGCCTGATGCCCAACCCCAAGACCGGCACCGTCACCCCGGACATCACCAAGGCGGTGTCCGACATCAAGGGCGGCAAGATCAACTTCCGGATCGACAAGCAGGCCAACCTGCACTTCGTGATCGGCAAGGCGTCGTTCGACGAGAAGCAGCTCGCGGAGAACTACGGCGCCGCGCTCGACGAGGTGCTGCGGCACAAGCCGTCGTCCTCGAAAGGCCGCTACCTGAAGAAGATTACGGTGTCGACGACCACCGGGCCGGGCATCCCGGTCGACCCGTCGATCACCCGCCACTTCGGCGACGCCTAATCACTCGGGTATTCACCGCGGGTCCCAGACAGTAGAACGCGCCCCCGTCTCTTAGACTTTGTCCCCATGAGAAGTGCCTCGGGGAATGGAGGCGACGGTCGGCGAACCCGGCCGGAGTTGACCGACTACCTCGATGCGGATGGCAGCATCGTCCTACCAGAGGGCGTCAACCTGGTGACGTTTCTGGACCGCCACATAGCCAACATCGGCGATGCCATCGCTTACCGCTACCTCGACTACACCCAGCACGCCGACGGTAAGGCCATCACCTTGACCTGGGCCGAGCTGGGCGCCAGGCTGCGGGCCATCGCTGCTCGCCTGCAGCAGGTGACCTCGCGGGGTGATCGGGTGGCGATACTGGCCCCGCAAGGCATCGACTACATTGTCGGTTTCTTCGCCGCGATCAAGGCCGGCAACATCGCGGTGCCGTTGTTCGCGCCGGAGTTGCCTGGGCATGCGGAGCGCCTCGACACAGTGCTCGGCGATGCCCAGCCCGCGGTGCTACTGACCACCGCTGCCGCGGGTGCGGCAGTTCAGGAGTTTGTCCGGTCGCTGCCGCGCAGCCGCAGACCGCGGGTCATCGCGATCGATGAAGTCCCCGACTCGGTGGGCACCACGTTCGCCCCGGTTCATCTCGACACCGACGACATTGCGTATTTGCAGTACACCTCGGGGTCGACGCGGGCCCCGGTCGGTGTGGAGATCACCCACCGGGCGATCGGTACCAATGTGGTGCAGATGGTGATCTCGACCGGCATGGACTGGGACATCCGCAGCGTCAGCTGGTTGCCGCTCTATCACGACATGGGCCTGCTGATGATCGTCTGCGTGGCGGTATTCGGCACCCAGGTCACGCTCATGTCGCCGTTCGCGTTCGTCCGAAGGCCGGAGCGGTGGATCCGCCAGCTGGCAGCGGAGTCCCAGCATGGCCGCACAATCGCGGCGGCTCCGAATTTCGCGTTCGAGTTGGCCGTCGAGCGCGGGCTTCCCGACGCCGGCGACGATCTCGACCTGAGCAATGTGGTGTCGCTGATCGACGGCTCCGAACCGGTCAGCATCGACTCGATAGCGAAGTTCAACGCGGCGTTCGCCCCGTATGGGCTGCCGAGCACGGCGGTCAAGCCGTCTTACGGCATGGCCGAGGCGACCCTTTTTGTCTCGACCATCGACCCCGCCGCCGGGGCATCCGTTGTCTATCTGGACCGCGACCAGTTGGGCGCCGGCCGCGCGGTTCGGGTCTTGCCGGACGCGCCCAACGCCATCGCGCAGGTTTCGTGCGGCCAGATCGCCCGCAGCCAGTGGGGCGTCATCGTCAACCCCGACGCCGAAGCGGAACTACCCGACGGGGAGGTCGGCGAGATCTGGTTGCACGGCGACAACATCGGCCGAGGCTACTGGGCACGCCCCGAGGAAACTGAGCGGGTGTTCGGCAACAAGCTGCAGTGCCGACTGCCGGTGGGCAGCCACGCGGACGGGGCACCGAGCGAGGCCACCTGGCTGCGTACCGGTGATCTCGGCGTCTACCTCGACGGTGAGCTCTACATCACCGGGCGGATCAAGGATCTGATTATCGTGGATGGCCGCAACCACTATCCGCAGGATATCGAGGCCACCACGGCCGAGGCGTCGTCGGCAGTGCGATCGGGTTACGTGGCGGCGTTCTCGGTGCCGGCAAACCAGATGCCGGGTGCGCCCGCCGATGCGGCCGGCGAGCGTCTGGTCATCGTTGCCGAACGGGCTGCCGGGGCCGGCCGGGCTGATCCGCAGCAGGTCATTGATGCCATCCGGGCGGCGGTATCGCGCCGGCATAGCCTGCCGTTGGCCGACGTGCTGATGGTGGCGGCCGGCGTCATCCCGCGAACCACCAGCGGCAAGCTGGCGCGTCGGGCATGCCGCGCCCAATATCTCAACGGCGAGTTGGGCGTACGCGGCCAGCACTAATCGATCGCGAACCGCTCGATTGGGGTGCGGCCGCGCTACTTCTGCAGCGTGTACTGATGAACGCTGGTGTAGCCCTCGCGGAATAACCGCACGCAGCCGTTGAGGTACTTGGCGTAACGGTCGTAAACCTCCTCCGACTGCAGCGCGATGGCCTCGTCGCGGTGCGCTGCCAACGCTGTCGCCCAGTCCTGGAGCGTCCGCACGTAGTTGGGCCCAATTTCGTCGGCCCGGGTTACGGTAAACCCGGCCGCGGTGGCGTATTCGCGGGGCATCCACGCCGACGGCAACTGCCCGCCGGGGAAAATCTCTTTCATGATGAACAGGACGAACCGGGCCAATTCGAGGGTGAGCGGAATCCCCCTGCTCTGTGCGTCCTCCGAACCGCTGATCGTGGTGATGGTGTGCAGCAGCATCCGGCCGTCTTCGGATAACGCGTTGTGGGCCATGTCGAAGAAGGCGGGATAGCGCTCGCGGCTGAAGTGCTCGAACGCGCCGATCGACACGATGCGGTCGACTTTGGCGTCGAATTCCTCCCAGCCCTGCAGCCGCACCTCGACATTGCGGGTGGTCGGAACTTTGGCCAGCTTGGCGATGGCGTACTCGCGCTGACTTTCGCTGAGAGTGAGTCCGATCACATTGATGTCGTATTTTTCGATCGCGCGCTGCATGCAGCCGCCCCAGCCGCAGCCGATGTCGAGCAGGGTAGCTCCCGGCTGCAGGTCCAGCTTGCCCAGTGCAAGGTCGAACTTGGCGTTTTGCGCCTCGTCGCGGGTGGTGTTCTTGCTCTCGTAGTAGCCGCAGGTGTAGCCCATCGTGGGTCCCAGGAACAGCTCGAAGAACTCGTTGGAAATGTCGTAGATCGACTGAAGCTCTTCGTACTTCGGCTCAAATTTTGGCATTGCTGTGGGGTTTTCTTCCTCGAGTGGCTCGTGTCCCATGCTGTCCAAACAAAACGAGCCATGTGTCGTTGAAGGCCCGGAACGCGGGCCACCCGGCGGAAGGGCGCATCATTTGTCGGCTACACCGTGGATGACCACGGTCGGGCGCGGTGACCTCCCCATCATACTCACCCGATCGAATCCATCGCCGCCCCGGCCTCATACAACGGACGAATTCCAGCCCCCACGTGCGGCCAACGTGGTCGACCCGGTGATCACCCGCAACTTTGCCGAGGCCTAAGCCCCTTCGCTCGAAAGTTCGGCGATGCGCCGGCGCAGGTAGTCGCGGCCCGGCTCGGAACCATTGGACGCCAACGCCGTTCGATACCAGGTGACCGCGTCGTCTCGTCGTCCCGCGCGCCGCAGTAAGTCGGCGCGCACCGACGCCACCAGGTTGGAACGGGCCAGTCGCGGATCGTGTGCCACCTTCTCCAAGGCAGCCAGTCCGGCGTCCGGGCCGTCGCGGAAACCGACCGCCAAAGCCCGATTCGCCCGCACCACAGGCGAATCGGTCATCGCCAACAGCCTGTCGTAGGCCGCGCAGATAGCTCGCCAGTCGGTCTGCTCCCAGGACGTCGCTGTCGCGTGCAACGCGGCGATCACTGCCTGCGGCAGATACGGGCCGGTCGAACCTTGGGCTGCCCGCAGCCGATCAAGACCTCGCGTGATGCGGCCACGGTCCCAGCGGCGACGGTCCTGTTCCTCGAGCGGCACCAACGCCCCGGCATCGTCCACCCGCGTCGCCCGTCGCGAATCATGCAGCAGCACAAGGGCTGCCAGTGCGTGCGCCTCCAGTTCACCCGGCATCAGCGTGCACAGCTCGCCGGTCAGCCGGACCCCTTCGTCGCACAGCTCGTCGCGAATCGCCGACGGGCCCGCCGTCGACCAGTAACCCTCGGTGAACACCGAGTAGATGCAACTGAGCACATGTGGTGTGCGCTCGGGCAACAACTCGGCGGGCGGTACTCGCAGCGGGATATTGGCGTGCCGGACCTTGGTCTTGGCGCGGGTGATGCGCTGGCCGACCGCGGCCTCGGTCTGCAGCAGCGCGCGGGCGATCTCCGCGACGGTCAGCCCGGAAACCAGCCGCAGAGTGAGCGCGAGCTGCGACACCCGGTCGAGTGCCGGGTGCGCGCAGGTGAACATCATCCGCAGTTCGTCATCGCGAACCGGATGCGGTTCGACGTGATCGGTGCGCGCCCGGATTTCGTCAACCACGTAGCCCAATTCCTTTCCCGGACGCACCGATTCGCGGCGCAGCCGGTCGCGGGCGCGGTTACGTGCGACGGTCAGCACCCATGCGCCGGGGTTGTCCGGCACGCCGTCGCGTGGCCACACCCGCAGCGCCTCGGCGAAGGCTTCCTGGACGGCGTCCTCGGCGACGCTGAGGTCACCCGACCACCGGGCCAGTGTGGCCACGGTCGGGCCCCACTCACGCCGAAAGACGCCGTCCAGGTTGACCATGCTCTACAGGCCGGAGACTCCCGCCAGCTGGCGTAGCTGCACCGCACCCGCGGGGATCAACGAGGCCAGTTTGACCGCCTCGTCACGGTCGCCCGCGGTCAGCACATAGAAGCCGGTGGCGATCTCGGCCCCTTCCGGGTAGGGGCCGTCGGTCAACAGCACCTCGCCGTCGCGGACCCGCACGGTAGTGGCCGTCGCCGGCTCATGCAGTGCTGCGCCGGCGACGATGTGATCGCCGGCCGCAGCGGCGAATTCGCCGTGTCGCGCAGCTTCCGCCTCCCACTCCGGTGAACCGGCGACATTGGCAGTTCCGGGCGGCTCCAGCAACAGCGCCAGCCACTGGCCGTCGGAGCGCGACCACTCGGGGTCGACGGTGTGGAAGATCGGCCGAACTTCGATGGCACCGTGTTTGGCGGCGGGGATATCGCGGGCGAATGCCAGTGCGTCGTCGAGGTTTTCGGCCTCGAACACGTAGTAGCCCCCGGCAATCTCGGCGCCTTCGGCGAACGGGCCGTCGGTAATCGTCGGCGCGTCCGGGCCGCCGGTGATTCGCACGCCGGTCGCCGCGGGCAACAGCGCGTCACCGCCGCGGATCGCCGACGCCGCTTTGGCGTGGAAACCCTGGTAGGCCGCCATCTCGCTGGCCCCCTGCTCGGGCGTGAGGTCGCGCTCCTGGCTGATCAACAAAGCGAGGTACTGCATGGTGGTCACCTCCGGTAGTGAGCGAAACCCTGTGTTCCACTCTCTACCTGTCCGACGAACGGCGCAGCCAGAATCCGACAGCTCTGCGAAGGCAAATTTAAGCGGCGGCGCCGGGCTTGAGGTAAGTGACCAGGCTGACGTCGAGCATTTCGTCGGCGAAGTAGTACTCGCAGCCGCGCAGGTACTTCATATAGCGTTCGTAGACCTCTTCGGACTGGATCTCGATGGCCTTGGCCTTGTTGGCTTCCAGCGCGTCGCCCCAGATATGCAAGGTCTTGATGTAGCTCGGCCGCAGCGAAAGCGGTTCGGGCACCACAAAACCTGCCTTCTCGCCGTGTTCGACCATCATTTCGGTGGACGGCAAGCGGCCGCCCGGGAAGATCTCGGTGAGGATGAACTTGATGAACCGCGCAGTCTCGAAGGTGATTTTCTTGCCGCGCGCGTTCAGGTCATAGGGGTGATAGGCCACGCTGCTCTGCACGGTCATCCGCCCGTCCTCGGGCATGATGTTGAACGTGTTCTTGAAGAAGTGGTCGTAGTTCTCGAAGCCGAAGTGCTCGAACGCCTCGATGGACACGATCCGGTCGACGGGATCGCTGAAATCCTCCCAGCCGTGAAGCAACACCTGGCGTGAGCGATTGGTGTCGATGGCGTCCAGCACCTGGGTGGCGCGGGCGTGCTGGTTCTTGGACAGCGTCAGGCCGATGACGTTGACGTCGTATTTCTCCACGGCGCGCTTCATCGTGGTTCCCCAGCCGCAACCGATGTCCAGCAGCGTCATGCCGGGCCGCAGGTCCAACTGGTCGAGGTTCAAGTCGACCTTGGCGATCTGAGCTTCTTCCAGCGTCATGTCGTCACGCGTGAAGTAGGCACTGCTGTAGGTCCGCGTCGGGTCCTGGAACAATCCGAAGAAGTCGTCGGACAGGTCGTAGTGTGCCTGGATGTCTTCGGGGCGCGTCCGCCTTTCCAGCGGATTGACTGGATTCTCAGTCATCAACGTCTCGTAGCCCTTCCTACTGCGTGCGGTGTCGCCGCACCCGGGTTGCGTGCTCGCCGACAGCGCGCGTTAGTGCATAGCGAAAGCACAATACCCGGCATTGTCGCATTGTCGAGGTAGCCCCCGGTTCTCTTTTGCCGCCCTGTCGCCTATTTCTCCAGCGTGAATTGGTTGACGTCGATGTAACCGATGCGGAATCCCTTCGCGCATCCGGTCAAATAGTGCATGTAGCGCTCGTAGACCTCTTCGGACTGAATTTCGACGGCCTTGTCCTTGTTGGCCTCCAGCGCGGCGGCCCAGTGGTCGAGGGTCTTGGCGTAGTGCGGCTGCAGCGACTGCCTGCGGGTAAGCGTGAAGCCGGCCCTTGACGAGTGGTCCTCGACCTTCTCGATCGACGGCAACCGGCCGCCCGGGAAGATCTCGGTCACGATGAACTTCATGAATCGGGCCAGCTCAAACGTCAACGGCATGCCGCGTTCGGTCATCTGCATGGGCGTCAGCCCGGTGATCGTGTGCAGCAGCATCACCCCGTCGTCGGGCAGCGCTTCGTTGGCCATCTTGAAGAAGTCGTCGTAGCGGTCGTGGCCGAAGTGCTCGAAGGCGCCGATTGAGACGATCCGGTCCACCGGCTCGTCGAACTCCTCCCAGCCGGCCAGCTGGATCCGCTTGCTACGCGGGCTCTCCAGCTCGTCGAACATCTTCTGCACGTGGCCCGCCTGGTTCTTGCTCAGGGTCAGGCCGATGACGTTCACGTCGTATTTCTCGATCGCGCGGCGCATCGTGCTGCCCCAGCCGCAGCCCACGTCGAGCAGTGTCATCCCGGGCTGCAGGCCCAGCTTGCCCAGCGCCAGGTCGACCTTGGCCTGCTGCGCCTCTTCCAACGTCATGTCGTCGCGTTCGAAGTAGGCGCAGCTGTAGGTCTGGCTCGGGTCGAGGAACAGCCGGAAGAAGTCGTCGGACATGTCGTAATGCGCCTGGACGTCCTCGAAATGCGGCCTGAGTTTCTCCGCCATAGCGCTACGCGCCTCCCTGGTTTCGCCTCGGTTATCCGCCCGCCATGCTAGTCGCTCGGCCTGGTCAGGCCGAATCGGCAAACGTGGCCGTCAGCTCGCCGATGACCCGGCCCCACAGCTGTTCGGGCAGGTCATGACCCATGCCGTCGAGCAAGACGAGACGGCCGCCGCGGATCGCACGGGCAACCACCCGGCCACCGAACGGGCGCTGCAGCTTGTCGGCGCGGCCGTGCAGGACCACCGTCGGCGCGGTGATCTGCCGGTCGTAGCGCCGCAGGCTGCCGCTGGCGATGATCGCGCTGAAATGCCGGCTGATACCCCAGGGGTAGTAGCAGCGTTCGTAGGCCTCGATCGCGTCGTCACGCAGCCGCTGTTCCGACGCCGGATAGCGGGGGCTGCCGATGATCCGCCAGACCTTCACGGAGTAGTCGGCGATCACGTCGAGCGGCGAATTCGGCGCCGGGCCCTTGAGGACCGCGAACAGGGCCCGCGGGTCCGGTGGCGGCAGGAACGGCTGGTTGTTGCTGGAGAAGATCACCCCCAGTGAGCGCGTCCGTGCGCGGAACCGGGCGGCGAAGATCTGGGCGATCATGCCACCCATCGAGGCGCCGACGATGTGTGCGCGGTCGATCCCGAGGTGATCGAGCACCGCGGCGGCGTCGTCGGCCATGTCCTCGAGCGTGTAGTCGGCTTTGCCGGGCAGGCCCACCCAGAACCTGAGCATCGTCGGGATCAGCGACCCGCCGGTGTGCCGCCGGTCGGTCTTGCTGGACAGCCCGACGTCACGGTTGTCGTAGCGGATCACCCGCAGGCCTTCTGCGACGAGTTTCTCGCAGAACCCGTCGCGCCACAGCAGCAGTTGCGAGCCCAGGCCCATGATCAACAGCACGGCCGGGTCGTTCGGGTCGCCCATGTCCTCGTAGTAGATATCGAGGTCGCCGGAACGTGCTGTGCCGCTTCGCAACTCCATGAGGGCCTACACCTTCCTAAACTTCGATGTCGGATTGGTGCTCGCGGCTGACCTCGACCATGAAGTTGGCGAAGTACCCGGTGAGCTGCGGGTCGGACATCATCTGCCACTTCGGCGCCAGCAGCTTCATGTAGCGCTCGACGTAGAGGAACTGCTTGCCGATCAGCACCAGCTCGCGCGGCAGCTTGACATCGTAGGCGTCGGCCAGCGCCGACAGCTGCTTGCCGATGTCGGCGTAGGACAACTCGCCCAGCGTCTGCATGGTCAGCGGGGTGGCGAACTTCTCCAGATCCTTGGCGGCCTGGGCTTCGGGCCGCATGGTGCCCACGGCACCCATCAGCACGACGATCTTGCCGGCCGCGGCGTGGTCCTTCTTGACCAGCAGCGCGTACACCAGTTCGCGCAGCAGCCAGCGGGTGCGCGGGTCGATGCGGCCCATGATGCCGAAGTCGAAGAACACGATGCGGCCCTGGTCATCGACGTAAAGGTTGCCGGCGTGCAGGTCGCCGTGGAACAGGCCGTGCCGCAGCCCACCCTCGAACAGGCTGAACAGCAACGCCTTGACCAGCTCGGTGCCGTCAAACCCGGCCTTGCGGATGGCCGCGACGTCGTCGATGCGGATGCCCTGCACCCGCTCCATCGTCAGCACCCGCTCGGTGGTGAAGTTCCAGTGCACCTGCGGCACCCGGATGTTCTTGCCTAGTGGCGAGGCGTGCAGGTGCGAAACCCACGCGTCCATCGACTGCGCCTCGAGGCGGAAGTTCAGCTCCTCGGCCAGGTTGTCGCTGAAGTCGGCGACCACGTCCTGGGCGGACAGCCGGCGGCCCAGCTTGGCCAGCTCCACGGCCTGCGCGAAGCGCTTGAGGATCTGCAGGTCGGCGGCCACCCGGCGGCGGATACCCGGACGCTGGATCTTGACGACGACCTCCTCGCCGGTCTTCAGGGTGGCGTAATG
Source organism: Mycobacterium sp. (assembly GCA_035642315.1). Taxonomy (GTDB): domain Bacteria; phylum Actinomycetota; class Actinomycetes; order Mycobacteriales; family Mycobacteriaceae; genus Mycobacterium. The sequence goes on along the minus strand of DASQSQ010000396.1, from coordinate 3,115 downwards.
CACCTGGGCGATGGACGCCGACGCGAACGGTTCTTCCTCGAAGGTGGCGAACAGCTCCAACGGATCGGCGCCGAGCTCCTCGGCGAACAGCTTGTGCACCTCGTCTGTGTCCGCCGGCGGCACGCGGTCGAGCAGGCCGCGGAATTCACGCGACAGCTGCTCGCCGAACGCGCCCGGGCTGGAGGCGATGATCTGGCCGAATTTGACGTAGGTCGGGCCCAGGTCGGCGAAGGTTTGCGGGAGCTGCTTGATCGCCTTGGCCTGCCAGTGGCCCCGGCCCGGGAGCTTGGTGGCGATCCGCACGACGGTGCGAGTGAGCTGCCAACCGGTCGCGCCGATGCGAGCCGCCTCGACCGGCAACGGCACCCGGTCAAGCCTGGCTATCTCGCGGTGGTTGTCGGAACTCATTTGTGCAGTCTGCCAAACCGGCGGTGTCAAGTCCCAATCCCTGTGAGCCCGCTCACCGGATGGGGGCTCGGGCAAAGTTCTCGGTCAGCGTTTCGACGATCGGGCGCCACACCGGTTCGGGGAGGTCGTGGCCCATCCCGTCGATCACGACGAACCGGGCGCCGGGGATGGCCGCGGCGACCCCGCGGCCGTTGCGAGGCCGCACCATCGGGTCACGCGAACCGTGCAGCACCACCGTCGGCGCGGTGATCGCCTTGCTGTAGCCCAGCAGGCTGCCGGTGCCCAGCACGGCGTCGAATTGGCGCAGCATGCCGGGCGGATAGCTGGACCGTTCGGCGAGTTGCCGGACACGGTTGCGCAGCTCCGCTTCGGGCGGCAGGAAGTTGGGGCCGTTGAACACCGCGATGTTGTGGACCTCGAAGGCCAGCTTCTCCTCGTCGGACGCGTCGTCGCCCGGCCCGCCGAACGCCAGCCGGATCACCCGCAGGGCCGGCAATCGGGAAAACGGCTTGCCGGTGGTGGACATGATGATGGCCAGCGACGCGACCCGTTGCGGTTCGGTGGCGGCCAGAATCTGGGCGATCATTCCGCCCATCGAGGCGCCGACGACGTGTGCCCGCGCGATGCCGAGGTGATCCAGCAGCGCGACCACGTCGCGCGTCATGTCGACCAGCGTGTAGGGCACCGGGCTGGCGCGCCCGAGCAGATAACGCCAGACCCGGCGGTAGACGGCGCCCTCGGCGCGCATCCCGTGCATCTTGGCCGACAGCCCGGTGTCCCGATGGTCGAACCGGATCACCCGATAACCCGCGTCGACCAGCTGCGCGCAGAAGCCGTCTGGCCACATCGGCAGTTGCGCGCCGAGCCCCATGATCAACAGCACCGGCGGGCCCGCCGGGTCGCCGAGGTCTTCGTAATACAGCTCGACGGTGCCCTGCGCGGTGTCGCGGCGGGCGAGGCCGCTACGGGTCAGCACGCTGTTGCTCTGGCTTCCAGGGCGTCACCCAGCCGTCGATCTTCCAGCCCTCCAGCCCGGCGAGCAGCTCGTACATGGTGGCGCCGTCGATGCTCTCCCGGATGATGTCGGCGTGCCCGGAATGGCGGGTCAGTTCGTTGATCACGTGCAGGATCACCCATCGCACCGACCACGCGTCAAGACTCTTCGGAAACCACGGAATATCGTGTGGAACAGGCACTTCCGCGTCGAGGTCGGCGGTGTCGACCAGGCGCAGGGATTCGGCGTTCTGGGCCGCCAGCGCGCTCAGCAGCCCGTCCAGCGTCTCGTCGGGGCGCATCACATGCTGGTCCGCGAAATCCTTGGAGATCTCGTCGAACGGACGGGTGTCCCGCGGCGGGAGGTCCGGCGCGGCGGCGACCCGTGCCATCCAACTGTGCTGCATTCCGGCGGCGTGCTTGACCAGCCCGCCGATCGACAGCTCACTGACCGTCGGCCGGGAGCGAGCCTGCTCATCGGTCAGGCCGTAGGCCACCGCGAAAAACGCGCTCTGGTGATAAGCCAGGTACTCGCGCAGGGCGCTGCGTTCATCGGTCACGGGCAAAGCGAGAGCGGGCATCAGCAGTCCTTCCGGTCGGCTGCACTCAAGCCTGTCAAAAAACGTCGCGTCGTGTCGCGGCGTGGCGCCCGTCCCCGCCGTAGGGTGCGGGAATGCAGGTGATCTCGGCAGAGTCGACGGAACTTTTCGTCGGGCCGCCGGACGCGCCGCTGCAGGTGGTTCGGGTGACCGTCAGCGATGCCACCGAGCCGGCGTCGGTCCGAGTCGACGGCGACGGCCTGAGTGGAGAAGCACGCGCGCGCGTCGGGCAAGAGATCATCGAGGTGCCGGTCGTCGTCGAGCATCCGGTCGTCGGCCAGCGGCGGACCGCGCAGGTGCACGTCGACGGCAGTTCGACATCGCTGGCGTTCACCGTCGCCGAGCCCGGGTGGACGATGTTCATGATCAGCCACTTCCACTACGACCCGGTGTGGTGGAATACCCAACGCGGCTACACCAGCCTGTGGACCGAGGACCCGCCCGGAAAGGCCAGGCAGTCCAACGGTTTCGAGCTGGTCCACGCCCATCTGGAGATGGCCCGTCGCGAGCCCGAGTACAAATTCGTGCTCGCCGAAGTCGACTACCTCAAGCCGTACTGGGACACCCACCCCGAGGACCGCGCCGACCTGCGCCGGCTGATCGCCGAGGGTCGGGTGGAGATCATGGGCGGTACCTACAACGAGCCCAACACCAACCTCACCAGCCCGGAGACGACGATCCGAAACCTGGTGCACGGCATAGGTTTTCAGCGTGATGTGCTGGGCGGCAACCCGGCTACCGCCTGGCAACTCGACGTCTTCGGCCACGACCCGCAGTTTCCGGGGATGGCCGCCGACGCCGGGCTGACCTCGAGTTCGTGGGCCCGCGGACCGCATCATCAGTGGGGACCGATGCACAACGAGGGCGGCGTCGCGGGCATGCAGTTCTGCAGCGAGTTCGAGTGGATCGCGCCATCGGGACGCGGCCTGCTCACCCATTACATGCCCGCGCACTACTCGGCGGGCTGGTGGATGGACGAGTCGACCTCGGTCGGCGAAGCCGAGCAGGCCGCCTACCAGCTGTTCGAAGAGCTGAAGAAGGTTGCACTTACCCGCAACGTGCTGTTGCCGGTCGGCACCGACTACACCCCACCGAACAAGTGGGTCACCGAGATT
>DASQSQ010000395.1:0-9792 GCA_035642315.1 Mycobacterium sp. | reverse complement strand
AGGACGACGGTCTGGGCGACCACTCCCAACGTCGTTCCGATGCCCAGCACCAGCAGCTTGGCGTTGCCCATCTGCACCGGGTCCACGGACAGCTGCCCGGGTGTCGCCAGGTAGACGCCCAGGGTGGCGATCCCGACGACGTTGTTGACGACTGGCGCCCACGCGGGCGGCCCGAACACGTTGCGGGTGTTCAGGATCGCCATGAACACCGAGGAGAGGCCGTAGAAGATCACCTGCGGCAACAGCAGGTAGGCGAACGCCGCGGTGAGCGGTTCGTTGACCTGGGGGTCTCGGCCCAGCATCAGCTGCACCAGCAGCGGAGCCGCGGCCACAGACAGTAGCGTGGTCGCCAGCAGCAGGGTGGTGGCAAGCGTCACCAGGCGCCGCACAAACGCCGCGCCGCCATCGGCGTCGTCCTTCTCGGCGCGGGCCAGCACCGGCACGAAGATCGCGGTGAACGTCGCCTCCAGCACCAGCGCGGCGACCAGGTTCGGCAGCTGGTTGGCCACCGAGAACGCGCTGGACAGCGCCGCGCCCAGGATCGCGGCCAGGATCACGATCCGGGCAAAGCCGGTGATCCTGCTGACCAGGGTCGCGAACGCCATTCCCCACGACCGTGACACCAGCGCGGCATCGGACAGCTCCGGACGGGCCGGCGGCGTTGTGCCGTGCGACGACACCAGCCCGGTCGGTGGCAGCGGCCCGGTAGGCGGTCCCGGCCGGTGTAGCCGGCGCCGGGGCGGACCGGATGGCCGCGGCGGCGGCGGGACCGGCGGGGGTACGGGCCGGCCGGCGGGACTCATACTCGGTGCTCTTCGTCGACGGGCTGGTCCGGCTGAGGGTCTGTCTCGGTTGGTGGCGCGTCGGAGGGGTCCGGCCGATCCAGATCGGCGGGGTCCGGCTGGCCACGGAACCGGTGCCACAGCCGTCGCCCGGCGAGCGCCACCAGGACGGCCGCCGCGCTCAGCGTGATCAAGAACAGCACCTTCCCGTAGGCGTTGGAGTGCACCGACAGCCGCACCGGCTCGCCCAGCGGCACACCGGCCGGAGTGCGCAACGTGACGTCGATGGCGACGCGCTGGGTGAAGTTCACCTCGATCGGGACGCGCAGCGGCAGGTAGCCCGGCGGCAACTCGATTTCGCCGAGATCGGTCACCTGCATACCGGGCGGGGCCTCAACGTGCAGCCGGACCCGGATCGGCACAGCCAGGCCGTTGTGCAAGGCCAGCGGCAGCGGGCTGTGCTCGGTGGCCAGCGTGTACGACCCGGTCGGGTTGACGATGGTGACCGCACCGAACAGGTCATCGATCGCGGTACCGACGATCTCCAGCCGCCGTTGCGCCAGCCCGTTGCGGGTGTCGGGCCGGTCGGCCTGGCTGACGGCGCGCAGCATGTCCTCGCGCAGCGGGGCGGTGTAGCTGATACCGGTCAGCCCGGAGCGAGGATCGGTCGTCAGCGCCGCGGTCAGCCCCCACAGCCGGCCCACCTGGTCAGCGATCGCGGCGACGACGCTGTTATCGAACCGGCCGCGTCCGCCTGCGTCGACGCCGGGCAGTTGCGGCGTCCCGGTGACCGGCGGAGTGGCTGAGGTGTCCGCGATCAGCGCGGGCAGCGGCCGCGGCACCGCCAGTCCGGAGCGGATCGCGGTCGCCAGGGTGGTCAGGATCGCGCCCGCGTCCTCGGAGCGCAGATTCCAATTGGTGGGCGGCAGCAGGATCTCGGCCCGCGGCGCGACGCTGGGCTGCAAGGTTCGCCACAGCATCGAGCCGAGGGCGTCCTGACGGCGAGCGATGTCGGAGTCGTGCTGCAGCCGGACCGCCAGCGCGGTGTTCAGATAAGGCGGCGCGACCGGATCAGAGCCGGTGGCCGCGAAGGCAGCGCCGACGGCAGGATCGAACGGCGCGACCACCACCTGCGCAGACAGCCGTCGCGGCGCGGTGGTCGCCGGCGCCGGCGCGGCGTTGGCGGAGTCTTCCGCGGACGAATCGGCGGCGGCGATCACCACGGTGTTGCTATTGGCGCTCAACAGGTCCACAGTGCGGCGGGTCAACGAGCCATCGGGAATGAGGGTGGCGCCGCGGACCGTGGTGACGCCCAGGATCTGGTCCACGATGTCGGCGGCGGAGCTGGTGGCGATCGCGCTGAGCCCGGCGTCGCCGACCCGCTGCACGGCGTCGAGGTCGGCCTGGGCGTAGGGCAGCGGGGCCACACACATCCGGTGGGCCAGCGTGCGCAACCGGTTCAACCAGCTCACCGCCGCGGCTTGCCCGGTCCCCGGGTGCGTCGGCGTCGCCGGCTGCTCGGGTGCGCCGGACACGACGTAACCGCCCGTCATCGCGTTGACGGTGACCAGCAGGTCCGGGTCGACGGCCAGGCACATCGAGCGGCTGACGGCGCCGTCGGGGTCGACATCGCGGCTGGTCGCGAACTCAGCGGCGGCCAGCAGCACGTCGAGCCGGCCGCCGGCGGCCAGCGACGTCGCGAGCTCGTCGTCCATCAACCGCACCGGAATCGTGCCGCCCGGTGCGCCGGGCGCCAGCCGGGGCCGGTCGGCCAGCGGCCACAGCATGGTGATCGCCACGGGTTTAGAGGTGTCGGGCGCGACCCCGCCTCCCGCGGCGCTCATGGCGCCGCCGGAGCTGTCCAGGGGATCCGGTGGTACGCCCACCACCGGCAGCAGGAACCGGGCGTTGTCGAGTCGTGCGGGTTCGCCGTAGTCGGGTGTTCCGTTGGCGTTGACCAGCAGCGGGTAGACGCCGGGCTTGCCGATCGCCAGCGAAGGTTTGTTCAGCGCGCGGACCGGCGCGGACAGCGAGAAGCCGACTTTGTGGCCGCGCTGCAACTCACTGGAGACCGTCAGGAAGTCGCCGACCGGCTCGTATTGGTCGGTATTGCCGTCGAGGTCGGTGCGCAGCCCCGCCGAGGTGCCGACCGCAGGGGCGTGCTCGAGGCGGACCACGACGTCGCGCACCGGGCGGTCGCCGACGTTGGTCACGGTTCCGGTGACTTTGACGACGGGCTCGCTGGTCGTAGTGACCGTCTGCGGGGTCACCTGATCGATGCGGACCTGGACGAATGGGGTGGCGCCCGGTTCGCCGGCAGCGGCGCGCGGGGCGACAGCGGTGATAGCGGGCAGCGCGAACACGCCGGTAAAGCCCATCAGGATGGCGACCACTGCGGCCAGGCGCCACGCGGCGGCCCACCGCAGCCGCGCCGCGGCCACAGCGTCGCTCGTCCGCGCGAGCGAGTGGCGCCCCCACTTCATTGCTTCGTTTTGCATCGTCGTCGGCGGATAAGTCCGCTATGGCCCTGGTCCGCGACCATTCTTCCGCCCCCGCACCGACTCGTCGGGCCGACGGTTTCGGGTGCGTGAATGCGTCTGCGGCCGTCGCCGCGGTGTGGTCTGCGGCAGCGGCGGCAGCGCGGCCGGGCCATCGGTCTGCAACTTGTCGATCAGTTCGTCGGCCACCTCGGCCAGCTTGCGTTCGTCGGCGTAGGCCAGCCGGGACGGCAGCTCGGGAAGCGGCACCCAGGCCACCTCGGCGACTTCGACGTCCTCGTCGGACAACTCTCCACCCGAGCAGCGCATTAAATAATGGTGCACGGTCTTATGCACCCGCCGCCCGTCGGTGACGAACCAGTAGTCGATTCGGCCCAGCGCCGCCAGCACACTGCCCTGGATTCCGGTCTCCTCGGCGACTTCGCGGATCGCGGTCTGCTCGGCCGTCTCGCCGAGCTCGATGTGACCTTTGGGCAGCGACCACAGCATCCGGCCGCGCCGGTCGACGCGGCCGATGAGCGCAGCAACCTGCTCTTCGCGGGGGCGATCGATGTTGTCGATGACCAATCCACCGGCAGATGTTTCGTGCACAGTGCGCAGCCGCTCCGGACCGCGGCGTGCGGAACGGGACCGGCTTGGCTTGTCCACGCTGGCCGACGCGTTGCTGTCGATCGCCCCGCTGTCGGTGTGGCTCTGGCCGGACCCGGCGCTGCGGCGACCACGGCGCCGCCCCCGGCGCCGACGTGGTTGCGCTTTTTCGCCTTCCGACACCTAAGCGATGGTAGCTGGCGTGCTAAGACGCCCCTTGCCGCACTCGCCGGTCGAGTGTTGCCCGACTACTCTCTGTCCGTGCCGGAAACCACCGACGATGCCGAGCTGCTCAGAGCGGCCGCGGTTGCCTTGCAGCGGCATGCCGACGTGCTGCGTGAGCTCGGCTCGGTGTTTGTTCGCGCGGGCCACGAGCTGTACCTGGTCGGCGGCTCGGTGCGCGACGCGCTGCTGGGCCGGCTCAGCCCCGATCTGGACTTCACCACCAGCGCCCGCCCCGAGCAGGTGCAAAGCCTGCTCCGGCCGTGGGCAGATGCGTTGTGGGACACCGGTATCGAGTTCGGCACCATCGGCGTGGGCAAGGATGAGCACCGGCTGGAGATCACCACCTTCCGCGCCGACCGGTACGACCGGGTGTCGCGCAACCCGGAGGTGCGGTTCGGCGACTCGCTGGACGACGATCTGGTGCGCCGCGATTTCACCGTGAACGCGATGGCGGTGCGCGTCACCGCGGCCGGGGCCGGCGAATTCGTCGATCCGCTAGGCGGTTTGGCCGCGCTGCGGGCGGGCGTGCTGGATACCCCGGCGGCGCCGTCGGAGTCGTTCGGCGACGACCCGCTGCGGATGTTGCGGGCCGCGCGGTTCGTCGCGCAGCTGGGCTTCGCGGTGGCCCCGCGGGTGCGCGCGGCGATCGAGGAATTGGCGACGGAGCTGGGCCGGATCACCGTCGAGCGGGTGGCGGCCGAGTTGGACAAGCTGCTGCTGGGCGCCGACCCGTGCGCCGGCATCGACCTGATGGTGCAGACCGGGATGGGCGACGTGGTGCTGCCCGAGGTCGGCGGCATGCAGATGGCGATCGACGAGCACCACCAGCACAAAGACGTCTACCAGCATTCGCTGACGGTGCTGCGCCAGGCCATCGCCCTGGAAGACCCCCTGCCAGACGGCGGTCCCGACCTGGTGCTGCGCTGGGCGGCGCTGCTGCACGACATCGGCAAACCTGCCACCCGCAAGCACGAGGCCGACGGCGGAGTCAGCTTTCACCACCACGAGGTGGTCGGCGCCAAGATGACGCGAAAGCGGTTGCGGGCGTTGAAATATTCCAAACAGATGGTCGAGGACATATCGCAGCTGGTGTATTTGCATCTGCGGTTCCACGGCTACGGCGAGGGCACATGGACCGACTCGGCGGTGCGCCGCTATGTCACCGACGCGGGACCGTTGTTGCCGCGGCTGCACAAGTTGGTGCGGGCCGACTGCACCACCCGCAACAGGCGCCGGGCGGCGCGGCTGCAGGCCAACTACGACAACCTCGAGGCGCGCATCGCCGAACTGGCCGCCCAGGAGGACCTGCAGCGGGTCCGGCCCGATCTGGACGGCAACGAGATCATGGAATTGCTCGGCATCCCGCCGGGTCCACAGGTGGGGGAGGCGTGGAACTACCTCAAGGAATTGCGGTTGGACCGCGGGCCGCTGACCCGGGATGAGGCGACGGCCGAGCTGATGACCTGGTGGAACTCCCGCGGGAACCAGTAGCGGCCCGGTCGCGTCGCATTTGGCATGGAGTACTGCCTGGGCGACGGTGACGGCACGGCCACGATCTGGGAGCGCGGCCCGGATCTCGACCTGGATGGGGACGGCCGGCTGGATGCGGTCGGTCTGGATATCGACGGCGACGGGCTGGCCGATGACGCGCTCGCGGACCTCGACGGCGACGGTATCGCCGACCACGCCTTGCTGGATCTCGACAACGGGGCCACTGCGGAGCGCTACTTCACTGATGACGGTTCGGGTACCTGGGCGGTGCCCTCCGACCCAGGCGCGCGAGCGCCGCAAGGCAGGTCATTGCGCTGGTTGGACCTCGACGGCATCGAGCACACCGGCGGCCCAATGGTGGATTTCGACGGCGACGGCCAAGCCGACGACCGGCTGCTCGACACCGACGGCAACGGGCTCGCCGACCGCGCCATCTCCACCGGCGACAACGGCGCGACGGGTTACGTCGACACCGACGGCGACGGGCGGTGGGACGTCAAGCTGAGTGACACCGATGGCGACGGCACCGCCGATGCGGCCAGCGCGCTGCAGCCCAAACCGTAGGTCATAGGTGCATGTTTGGCTGTGCCGTGTTCGGCGAGAACGGCGTGACGGTCTGCACTGGCAGCGCTGGCGAACTACGGTGGCATTTCAAGCTCAGCGACACCGGAGGCACTCTCGATGCCGCCAGTGCGCTGAAGCCTGAAAAGGTAGGCGCCCGTTCAAGGTGCCGGCGCGGTACTGTGACGCCCCGTGACGTCTCCGATGGCTGAAAGCGCCAGCGCTGCCAGCTTCGATCCGCCTCAGATTCTTCTCTGCGGTGCGTCTCCCGACGTTGCACGAAGGACCCGTCCAATCCCAACAGGAAAAGTACCAGTGGACGACGACATCCTCCGCCACAGTGCGGCGGAAGTCCGGACTCTCCCGGCGGCGCAGGTCGCCGGTCCCGTCAGGAGTCGCTGATGGACGTGGAGCACTCACTTTCCGACGAGGTGAGCAGTGCGCTGGAAGAGATATTGCGCGACGACCTCAACGTCGACATCAGCCGAGTAACCCGGGAGTCCAGGCTGGTGGATGACGTCGGGCTGGACTCGGTGGCCTTTGCGGTGGGCATGGTCGCGATCGAGGACAAGCTCGGGGTGGTGATCAACGAGCAAGAGCTGCTGACCTGCGACACCGTCGGCGACCTAGAGCGCGTCATCCGGGCAAAGGCCGCGGTCGCTCCGTGACCGTGCTGGCGGCCGCGCTGGCGGCGGCGATGAACGGGTCGGTCCACGATCTGGTGGTCTTCGACCGGGACACCGAAAGCTGGACCCGCCATCCGTGGCCGGAGGTGCAGGCCCGCGCCGAGATCCTCGCTGCCCGCGTCCTCTCTTCAGCGCAACCCGGCGCCGTCGGTCTGGTCGGCGAGCCGACCGTCGACTTCGTCGCCGCCATCCAGGGCGCGTGGCTGGCCGGCCAGAGCGTGTCGATTCTGCCGGGCCCGGTCCGCGGCGCCGACCCGCAGCGCTGGGCGCAATCCACCCTGACCCGGTTCACCGGGATCGGGGTGCGCACCGTCTTCAGCCACGGCGAGGAGCGCGACCTGCTCGTCGCCGCGGACGGGCCCTTGCCCGTATTGGACGTCGGCGCCGTCGCACAGGCGAAGCGCTCGTCGAGCGTCGTGGCGGCCGACGGTGCCGCCGGCAGCCCGGCTGTGCTGCAGGGCACCGCGGGATCGACCGGCATCCCGCGCACCGTGCGGCTGTCACCCGAGGCGGTGCTCAACAACGTCAACGGTTTGCTCAGCGCTTTCGCGGTGGACCCGGTGCACGATGTGGGCTGCACCTGGCTGCCGCTCTACCACGACATGGGCCTGACTTTCCTGCTCAGCGGTGCGCTGTCCGGCAGTCCGTTCTGGCTCGCGCCGACGGCGGCATTCGCCGCGTCGCCGTTTCGGTGGCTGAGGTGGCTCAGCGAGAGCGGCGCGACGATGACCGCGGCGCCGAACATGGCTTACAGCATGATCGGCAAGTACGCGAGGCGGGTGGCCGACGTCGACCTCGGCCGGGTGCGGGTCACGATCAATGGCGGCGAACCGATCGACTGCGCGGCGATGGACCGGTTCGCGACCGCGCTGGGCGCCTACGGGTTTGACGCTGCCGCGATGGCGCCGTCCTACGGCCTCGCCGAAGCCACCTGCGCGGTGACGACGCCGCGCGCCGGTACCGGCCTGCGCTACGACGAAGTGCGGCCCGCGGCAGGCGACGCGGGCGAGATGCGCCGCCACGCAATCCTGGGCGAACCGATCTCCGGTATGGAAGTGCGCATCGGGCCGGTGTCGGAGCGCCCCGCCGAGGTACTCGACCGTGAGGTCGGGGAGATCGAGATCCGCGGCACCTCGATGATGTCCGGGTATGTCGGGGAAGCACCGCTGGAACCCGGAACATGGTTTCCCACAGGAGATTTAGGCTACCTCACTGACGACGGCCTGGTGGTGTGCGGGCGATCCAAGGAGATCATCACGATCGCGGGCCGCAACGTGTTTCCCACCGAGATCGAACGCGTCGCCGCCGAAATCCGAGGCGTGCGTGAAGGCGCGGTGGTGGCGGTAGGTAACGACGACGCGATACGGCCGGGGCTGATCATCACCGCCGAGTTCCGCGGACCCGATGAGTCCGGTGCCCGCAGCGAGCTGGTCGCCAAGGTGGCCTCCGAATGCGGCGTCGTGCCCGCCGATGTGGTGTTCGTCAAGCCGGGTTCGTTGCCTCGCACGTCGTCGGGCAAGCTCCGGCGCCTCGAAGTGAAGCGCAATCTAACGACGGTGCCGATATGACCGGCCCGGCCGCCCTGGGCATCGACGAGTACCGCGCGCTGCTCGACGACGTGTTCGACGAGCAGATCGTGGAGTGGACCGCGGAAGCCGAAGCCAGCGAACGGTTTCCGCGCAAGCTGATCGAATACCTCGGCCAAAGCGGGGTGTTCGCGCACAAGTGGGACGACGGACAGCACCCCGACGTGGCCAAGCTCAGCGCCCTCGCATTGGCGCTGGGCCGACTCGGGTCGGCGGGCATCGGTGTCGGAGTCAGCCTGCACGACTCGGCGATCGCGATCCTGCGCCGGTTCGGCCGGTCCGACTATCTGAAGGCCATCTGCGAGCAGGCGATACGCGGCGAGGCCGTGCTGTGCATCGGCGCCTCCGAGGAGTCCGGCGGCTCGGACCTACAGATCGTCGAAACCGAAGTACGTTCGGCGCGTGACGGATTCGAGGTCCGCGGCGTCAAGAAGTTCGTGTCGTTGTCGCCCATCGCGGACCACATCATGGTGGTTGCGCGCGGTGTGGATCACGACGAAACCAGCCGGCACGGCAACGTGCTGGTGGTCGCCGTTCCGACCTCGCAGACCGATGTCCAGGAGCCGTACCGCAAAGTCGGAGCCGGCCCGCTGGACACCGCCGCGGTACACATCGACACCTGGGTGCCGGGGGACGCGCTCGTCGCGCGTCCCGGCACGGGTCTGGCGGCGATCTCCTGGGGGCTGGCACACGAGCGCATGTCCATTGCGGGGCAAGTCGTTTCGGGGTGCCAACGGGTGCTCGGCATCACCCACGCCCGGATGATGAACCGCCGCCAATTCGGCGCAACGCTCTTCGAGCACCAGGCGCTCCGCATGCGTATCGCAGATCTGCAGGCACGCGTCGACCTGCTTCGACACGGGCTCAACGGAATTGCCGCGCAAGGGCGTCTCGACCTGCATGCGGCGGCGGCGGCGAAAGTCACCGCGGCGCGGCTCGGCGAAGAGGTGTTGTCGGAGTGCATGCACATCTTCGGCGGCGCCGGCTATCTGGTGGACGAGACGCCGCTCGGCCGATGGTGGCGCGACATGAAGCTGGCCCGGGTCGGCGGCGGCACCGACGAGGTGCTCTGGGAACTAGTGGCCGCGGCGATGAAACCCGATTACGACGGCTACGCCGAGTTGATCGGCGAGCGCCCCGAATAAGTGTCCGGCCGGGGCAACGCGTACAACGCCATTCGACGATTGCTCATGTCGTGCTCACCGAGAAACGTGCAGCCGGTGAACTCGCACAATCGCCGCGCCCCTTTGTTGCGATGGTCGGGATCGAACATGATGCGGCGACAACGCGGTTCGAGCTCGAAGATGCTGGCGACGATGCGCGGCAGCAGAAACGGGCCAAGCCCCTTGTTGACGATCGTCAATTCGGCGATGGC
>DASQSQ010000394.1:0-7541 GCA_035642315.1 Mycobacterium sp. | reverse complement strand
CGCGATCTGCAGCCGTACATCGGCAAGGAGATCGAAGCCAAGATCATCGAGCTGGACAAGAACCGCAACAACGTGGTGCTGTCCCGCCGCGCCTGGCTCGAGCAGACCCAGTCCGAGGTCCGCAGCGAGTTCCTCAACCAGCTGCAGAAGGGCGCCATCCGCAAGGGTGTGGTGTCCTCCATCGTCAACTTCGGCGCGTTCGTCGATCTTGGCGGCGTCGACGGTCTGGTGCACGTCTCCGAGCTGTCCTGGAAGCACATCGACCACCCGTCCGAGGTGGTTCAGGTCGGCGACGAGGTCACCGTCGAGGTGCTCGATGTCGACATGGACCGCGAGCGGGTTTCGTTGTCGCTCAAGGCAACTCAGGAAGACCCCTGGCGACACTTCGCCCGTACCCACGCCATCGGCCAGATCGTCCCCGGCAAGGTCACCAAGCTGGTGCCGTTCGGCGCGTTCGTCCGCGTCGAGGAGGGCATCGAGGGCCTGGTGCACATCTCCGAGCTGGCTGAGCGTCACGTCGAGGTGCCCGACCAGGTGGTTGCCGTCGGTGACGACGCGATGGTCAAGGTCATCGACATCGATCTGGAGCGTCGCCGCATCTCGCTGTCGCTCAAGCAGGCCAACGAGGACTACACCGAGGAATTCGACCCGGCCAAGTACGGCATGGCCGACAGCTACGACGAGCAGGGCAACTACATCTTCCCGGAGGGCTTCGACGCCGAAACCAACGAATGGCTCGAAGGTTTCGACGCCCAGCGCACCGAGTGGGAAGCCCGCTACGCCGAGGCCGAGCGCCGGCACAAGATGCACACCACGCAGATGGAGAAGTTCGCCGCGGCCGAGGCCGAAGCTGCCGAGCGGCCGCAGGCCAACGGCTCGTCGAGCGACGACCAGCCGAGCGGTGGCTCGCTGGCCAGCGACGCGCAACTCGCCGCTCTGCGGGAGAAGCTCGCCGGTAGCGCCTAACTCGCCACCGGATGCTTCGGATCGGGCTGACCGGCGGCATTGGCGCCGGTAAGTCGGCGGTTTCGGCGCAGTTTTCGCAGTGCGGCGGGGTAGTCGTCGACGGCGACGTGATCGCCCGCGAGGTGGTCGAGCCCGGCACCGAGGGACTGGCCGCACTCGTCGACGCGTTCGGCGCCGACATTTTGCTGCCCGATGGTGCATTGAATCGTCCGGCCTTGGCAGCCAAGGCGTTCAGCAGCGACGAGACCCGCGCGACGCTCAACGGAATCGTTCATCCGCTGGTGGGCAAGCGTCGCGCCGAGCTGATTGCCGCCGTGCCTGAGGATTCTGTTGTGGTGGAAGATATTCCGCTGCTGGTGGAGTCCGGAATGGCCCCGATGTTTCCGCTGGTCGTCGTGGTATTTGCCGACGCGGAAGTGCGGTTGGCGAGGCTGGTCCAACAACGCGGCATGGCGGAGGACGACGCCCGCGCCCGTATCGCCGCGCAGGCCGCTGACGAGCAGCGTCGCGCGGTCGCCGATGTCTGGCTGGACAATTCGGGCACTCCCGAGGAGCTGACCGAACGTGCTCGTGAGGTGTGGGATCACCGCATCATGCCCTTCGCCGCCAACCTCAGCGCCGGCCGCGTTGTTCGCCCACCCGTCCGGCTGGTTCCTGCCGATCCGGCTTGGCCCGCTCAGGCCGCACGCATTGTTGCGCGTCTCAAGACCGCTTGTGGGGCAAACGCGTTGCGCGTCGACCACATCGGCTCGACCGCGGTTCCCGGGCTGGACGCAAAGGACGTCATCGACATCCAGGTCACCGTCGAATCATTGGCAGCAGCGGACGAGCTCGCCGACCAACTGCTGCCGGCCGGCTACCCCCGCATCGATCACATCACCGCCGACGTCGCCAAACCCAACGCACGAAGTACCGTCGCACGCTACGACCACAATGACGATCCAGCTTTGTGGTACAAGCGGATTCATGGTTCAGCTGATCCCGGCCGCCCGACGAATGTGCATCTGCGCGTCGAGGGTTGGCCCGATCAGCAGTTCGCGCTGTTGTTCGTGGACTGGCTGAAAGCCAATCCCGACGTTCGCAACGAGTACCTGTCCGTCAAACGTGATGCGGAGCGGGCGGCCTCCCCGGACGGAGACATCGACCGATATCTCGCCGTCAAGGAGCCATGGTTTCTCGACGCATACCCCCGAGCGTGGAATTGGGCCGACAGGTCGAGCTGGCGGCCGTAAGGCTTTCCCGGTCAGGACAACTCGTCGAGCGTGCGGCCGGAGAGCACCGATGCGGGTTCGCTTCGCACCGGATTGCGTTGCGTGTCGGCGTCGTCGTCTCCGCGCTTCATCATCAGCCACGTCTCGTCCTCACCCTCGCGAACCCGGGTCAGCGCATAGCAGCCGTGCACCTTCTCGCCGTCCAATCGGATTGACAGGTGACCGCGACCGAGGCAGGTGATCATTTCATGCTCGGTCCGGTTGTCGTAAATGCCTTGGTCCCAGACGACGACGCGGCCGCCGCCATCTTCGCCGTCCGGGATCACTCCCTCGAACTTTTCGTATTCCGACGGGTGGTCCTCAGTGCGGCGCGCCATCCGCGCGTCATGCGGATTGGCCGAGGGTCTTTTCGGAATCGCCCAGGACACCAGCACGCCGTCGATCTCGAGGCGAAAGTCGTAATAGTCGCTGCGCGCATCGTGCTGCTGGATGACGAACTGGGGCCCGCTCTTGCCTCTTCGGCGTCGTGGCTGGCGGACTCGCCGCTCGGGGGTGCGGCCGGACCACCGCTTTCGCCGGTATTGACTAAAAGACATCCCTCAGGGTTACCCGCTGCTGCGGAAGGAAACTCTAGGGACCGCCGCGCCAGTGCTCGATGCGGTGGTGGTCGGGTGTGAACCCGTGGTTGACACCCCATAACACGGCCTGAGTGCGACTGCTCACACCGAGCTTGCGGTAGATAGTCCGTATGTAGGACTTCACGGTGTTGGGGCTCAAGTACGTCAGCCGCGCGACGTCTGCGTTGCTCATACCTTGGGTGATCAGCGCCAGAATCTCCGCCTCGCGTTCGCTAAGCCCTTCACCGCGGCCGGGCCAGTCCAGCCCGGGTGCGTTGCGTGCTCGCGCTCCTACGTCACTGATGACCACTTCACCGGCATGCACCGCCTCCAGGGCCGCTACCAGTTCGCGCGCGGGCAGGGTCTTGGACAGATACCCCTGGGCGCCATGCTGTCGCGCGCTTTGAACGAGTTCTGGGTGGAAGTTCCAGGTGTAGACCACAACTCGGCGTGCCCGGGGATTGGCGACCAAAACTCCGATCTCTTCGTGATCGGATTCGGGTTGGGCGAACGAGTCGTACAGCACGATGTCGACCGCGTCTTTGACCGCCATGGTGGAGTCGAGTTCGGCGATGGCGACGCGGTCGCGATAGGGCTCCAGCATGTTGGCCACACCCTTAACTACGACGTCGTAGTCATCGACGAGCGCGACAGTGATCGGCGCGCGGGGTGGTTGTGGCATGCCGGGGAGATTACCTCCCTAGGGGTGTATTGCTACCCCCCTTAAGGGTGGTCGACTGGTATCGGGCCGGCCGACCCGATCATCCGTCAACCATCATCCGAGGGAAGGCTCAATCATGATCATTCTCGGCATCATCCTGCTGATTGCCGGATTTCTGCTGAAGATCTCCATCCTGTGGACGTTCGGAATCCTCCTCCTCGTCGTCGGCGCCATCCTGGCGATCCTGGGCAGCACCGGACGCGCCGTCGGCGGCCGTCGGCACTACTTCTGAATCGCCGCAACGCGTTCGCTCGCCGCCCTGCTTCACAAAATGACGTTTGCAATGGCGTCGGTCGGGTTATTTGACATACGTATGGAAGGAGTCTGTGATGCCCACTTGGGAATGGATCGTGATCGCCGCCGTCGCCGTCGTCGCGGTCGTCGGGGCGATTGTCGCAATTAGCATGGTCAGCTTTCGCATAAGAACGAAGCGGCTCAAGCAGCACTACGGCGGTGAGTACGAGCGCTTGGTATCCGACACCGGAAGCGAGAAAGGTGCGGTGCGGGAACTCACTACGCGAGAACGCAAGCGAGGCAAGCTCGACATCGTTCCTCTCACGCCTTCGGCGCACTCGGAGTTCGCCGCCCGCTGGCAAGAGGTGCAGGCCGGGTTTGTGGACAACCCCGCGACCGCCGTCGGCGTCGCCGACCGCCTGGTGACTGAGGTGATGCGCCAACGAGGTTACCCCGTCGATGATTTCGACCGGCGGGCCGCGGACATCTCGGTAGACCATCCGCAGGTCGTAGAGAACTATCGAGCCGCCCACGGCATCCACGTCTCGGAGCAGCACGCCAACACCGAGCAGCAACGGGAGGCGTTCGTGCACTACCGGGCGCTGTTCGCGAAGTTGTTGGAGACGCCGACCGATAAGGACGCATCACAGGAGGCAAGCGCATGACCACGCATGAACAAGCAACTGTGACCGAGTCGCCCGACGAGCCTTCGACGCCTGCCCCGGAAACACCGCAGGTGACCGACGAGACGACCGCCGTTAAAGCCGAGCAGGAGCCGGCTGGCGACACAGCGGCACCCAGTGTCGACACGGCGGAAGCCACTGCCGAGGCCGCCGAGCCGGACCCGCCGAGCGCAAACCACAAATTGTCGGCCGACGAAACGCTTTTTGCCGGCGATGATCTCGCGGATTTGCGGGCGCGGTGGGCCGGTGTTCAGGCGGCCTTTGTTGATGATCCCAAAGACTGCGTCGAGAAGGCGGACACCTTGGTCTCCGATGTGGTCGAGCAGCTCACGGCCGGATTCGCCGAGACGCGGTGGCATCTGGAAGAGCAGTGGAATCGCGGCGAGGAGGCCTCCACCGAAGACCTACGCCTGGCTCTGATGCATTACCGCAGATTCTTCGAGCGCTTGCTTGCCGTCTAAATCAGTTGTAGTGCAAGTGTTTACGAGCGCTAGCGCCAGGTCAGGTCCATGCCCTCGGCGGCGAGCCAACGCTGTAGGTCGTAGCCGTGCCGGGCCAGGCCGTCGACCGCGTGGACGGCCCGCCGCATCGCCTGCTCGCCGACCTTGGGGGTCAGCAGACCGTGCCGCACCGCGTCCAGCAGCTCGTCGACGTCGGTAAGTTCCACTCCGACATTGGTGCGTACGACGAGGTCGAGATAGTGGTCTTCGGAGCTCCATACGGACGGACCGGGCGTGTACGTGCCGACGTCTAGGTAGTAGTCCTGGTCGCGTTCGTGGCCGGGGTTGAAGTGAAAGACCGTGGCCCGCAATCCCAGTGACGGCAGCAACCACGACTCGAGGTAATGGAACTGCGCCCGGCCAGGGGTTGGCCGGGCCAGGTAGAGGCCCCACGGCCGAACGGTGTAGTCATCGACGGCCCGCACGATGCCCTTCGGATCGGTGTTGGTGCGGGCGCGCAGGTCGAACGTCTCGTGCTTCGGTGGGTGCATGGCGTCAGCGGCGGAGCCGGATCTTCCATCGCACAAAGCCGCTATAGAAGACGGCCAGCGCGGCCAGCATGCCCATGTCGAACAGCCAGACCTTTCGGGTGTGCTGCCAGAACCGGTCTTGGGGGAGCAGCGAAGCGGGCACCAGGTGGCGCACGTCGACCGTCGACGACGCCGCGGCGTAGCCCCAGCGCGCAGGCATCAGCCAGGACAGCTGGTCGAGGCCGAGCCGGCCGGTCACCGGGACCATCCCGCCGCACAGCACAAGCTGGGCCATCACCGCCACCACGAACAGCGGCATAATCTGCTCGCTGGATCGCACCAGCGACGAGATGGCCAACCCGAGGATCGCGGAGGCGACACATGTTGCGGCGACCGTCGCGAGCAGCTCGACGGTGGCGGCGAGGCTGGAGTGTCCGAACAGCACCGCCCCCCGGGTCGGCATGCCCTTGCCGATCATCACGATCGTGGTGATGATCGCCGACTGCAGGATCGCGAACCCGCAGAACACCGCGGTCTTGGCGAGCAGGTAGGCGGTCGTTGACAGGCCGACCGCCTGCTCGCGCTGAAAAACGGCCCGCTCGCCGACCAGGTCGCGGATCGTTAGCGCGGTACCCATGAAGGCCGCCGCGGGCAGCAACAGCGCCAGTATCTGGGCGGATTCGTCCGGGGTCCCCGCGTGCGGCGCGGGCAGGCCGAATCCGCTCGACCCCGGAACGGTCAGCGACAGCGCACCCAGGATGAACGGCAACAACGCCAGGAACACGAAGTAGGCGCGGTCGGCGACGACCAGCCGAACCTGCCGGCGCGCGATCGTCGAAATTTGGCGCCGCAAACTGGTGTGGACCGGTTTGCCGAGGTCGGCCGGCTGGTCCGTCTGCGGCGGCGGCAGACCTTGGTCCCGCTCGAGGAAGCGGCGGTTGGCCTCCTCGGGGTCGGCGCCCACCTGGCTGAAGATTTTGGCCCAGTTGGTGGTGCCCATCGCGTCACCGATCTGGTCCGGCGGGCCGCAGTAGGCCGTCTTGCCGCCCGGAGCCACCAAGAGCAGCTGGTCGCAGGTGTCGAGGTAGGACAACATGTGCGTCACAACGATCACCACCCGGCCGGCGTCGGCCAGTTGGCGCAGCATCGTCATGACCTGGTGGTCCAGCGCCGGATCCAGACCCGATGTCGGCTCGTCGAGGATCAACAGCGACGGCCCGGTCAGCAGCTCGAGTGCGACCGACGCTCGTTTGCGCTGCCCACCGGACAGTTTGTCCACCCGGGTATCCGCGTGCTTGGTCAGGTCGAGCTCTTTGAGCACGTTGGCGACGACCTTGGCGCGGTCCGCCTTAGAGGTGTCGGGCGGCAGCCGCAGTTCGGCGGCGTAGCCCAGCGCTTGATTGACCGTCAGCTGGCGATGCACCACGTCGTCTTGGGGGACCATGCCGATCCTGCTGCGCAGGGAAGCGTATTCGGCGTGGACGTCGTGGCCTTCGAAGGTGACCGAGCCGGAGCTCGGAGTGGTGTAGCCGGCGATGAGCCTGGCCAGCGTGCTCTTGCCGGCACCCGATCCACCGATCACGGCGGTCAGCGTTCCCGGACGCGCGGTCAGCGAGATGTTGTCCAGCAATTGTTTTCCGTTGTCGACGACGTACTCGACGCTGCGCACCTCCAGACCGCCGGTGCGCGTCGCGGCTTCGGTCTCGCTGCGTGGCACCAGCATGCCGCCGCTGACAACCAGGTCGACGTTCCCGATGGTGACGACGTCACCTTCGCTCAAGATCGCCGAACCGACCCGGGTGCCGTTGACGAACGTCCCGTTGCTGCTGCGGTCCTGGATCTCGGTGCCCAGCGGCGTGAGAACCAATGTCGCGTGGTGACGGGAGGCCAGCACATCGGGAACGACGATGTCGTTGTCGCCGGCACGACCGATGGTGACCGAACCGGCCAGTTTGGCGGGCGCCGACGATCGCTGCGACAGGAACTTCACAAACCTCGTCGCAAGATTCGACACGTCGCCGGACCGCGCTCCGACGACGGTCATCTCGGCGGGCGCCACGACTTCCGGCCGCGGCGTCCGACCCGCGTTGACCACCGTGATGTCGGCGGACGGCGGACTGGGCGGTGGCGGTGGCACAT
>DASQSQ010000393.1:0-3058 GCA_035642315.1 Mycobacterium sp. | reverse complement strand
TTCAAGCGAGCAGAAACGTGCCTTCGCCGAAGCCATCACCGATATTTACGCTCCGGAAGCAGGCGGGCTTCCTGAGATGGCGATGCCCCGCTTCTATGTCGTGGTCGCCTTTCACGATCTGCCGAAGGATTCGCTGTTCGTCGGAGGCGTCCCGCGCAACGACTTCGTGCGCTTCTCCATCGACCACATCGCTTATGCGATGCCAGCCGACTTACGGGAAGCGCTGCTGAAGTTCATCAACAAGTCCATTCACCCGTTCGTACGTGATCGCGGACTGGACTGGGAGATTCACATCGACGACACACCCCGAAATCAGTGGACGATTCAGGGCATGCGCCCACCCGACAGCGGCTCAGATGAGGAGAAACGCTGGATCCGGGAAAACCGGCCTTCCAAGCCGGCGCCCACCAGCTCATCCAAAAATTGAAAGGCGGGTACCGATATGTCGACCGATCTCGGCTATGACATCTTCGTCTCCGGATCCATCCCGCAAAACAACCAGCCGCTCCCCAACGGGGACCGTCCCGTGTGGTCACCACTGTCGACCACCCTGATTCACGGTCACAATGAGGCCGTTCTGGTCGATCCGCCGTTCACCCGCGGGCAGGCGCAGCCTGTAATCGACTGGGTCCAATCCAGCAACAAGAACCTCACCCACATCTTCGTCACCCATGGACACGGCGACCATTGGTTCACCGCAGGCATGCTCGTCGACAAGTTCGGCGCTCAAATCGTCGCCACCGCCGGCACGATCGAACAGATGCACCGCAACGTGGCGATACGCGAGGCCGTGTGGGACAAGCTGTTCCCCGGCCAAATCCCCGAGACCACCGTCACCGCCGTGCCAGCGGAGAACAATCGGATCGAGTTGGAAGGCCGGCCGCTTGACATTGTCGAAGTCGGCCATACCGACACCGATGCGACAAGCGTGCTGCACGTGCCGGACCTGGGTCTCGTCGTCGCCGGCGACGCGGTCTACAACGGGGTGCACTTGTACCTAGCGGAATCAGCCGATGGGGGCCGCGACAAATGGCGGTCGGCCATCGACATCGTCGAGAACCTCGCGCCGCGATGGATTGTGGCCGGGCACAAGAACAAAGATCTCGACGACAGCGCCGCTCGTACGATTTCGCAGACTCGGGACTATCTCAACAGCGCCGACGAATTGCTATCGCAGCACAACACCGCGCCAGGCTTTTTCAACGCCATGGTCGAACGCTTCCCTGACCGGCTCAATCCGGGAGCGCTCTGGCTGGGGGCCGTCGCGCTTTACCGATGATTCAGTCCGAGCCGTTGCCGGCGAGGAATTCTGTGACGTCAGCTCCGAATTCGCTGGCGTGCTGAAACAGAAACCCGTGCGCAGCGTCCGGGTAGATTTTGACCCGGGCTTGGGGAATGAGACCGGCCAGCAGATAAGAAAAGTGCGGCAGGATCATCGGGTCGCTGTCACCCGCGGCGATGAATACCGGATGGCTGATCGCGCTGACCCGCTGCAGCGCTGCGTGATTCGGGATGCCCCAGTCGCACACCGCGTCATACTGTGCCTGCCTGGTCGCCCAGGTGGTCGGTGCATCGACGTCGCCGGTGCGTCCGAATATGCGTCCCAGTGCCGCCTGGCCTGCTTGTCGACTCGCAGGCGACGAGGTGAAGAAGACCTCGAGATAACCGTTCGGGTCCGGCTCCGGCTTGCCCACCGCGCCGATTACCTCGGGGGCCCAGCCGTGCATGCCGGTCCCGCCTCGTGGTGCTGCGGACGCCAACACAATCCGGCGCACCACGTCGGGCCGGATCAGTGCGATCTCCTGGGCGACGAAGCTGCCGATCGAGAACCCGAGGATGTCGACTCGTGGAACATCCAATGCGGCGATGAAGGCAATGGCATCGCGGGCCATCTGCTCGACCGTGTCCGGAGTTGTTCCGGTCGTGGCCCCGATACCCGCATTGTCGAACGCTATGACGCGCCGCTCAGCGGCCAAGGCGTCGACCAGGGGAGGGTCCCAATTGTCCAAGTTGCCCCGGAAGTGTTGCAACAGGACCAACGGGATTGTGCCGGCGCCGATTTCACGGTAGGCGTAGGCGATGCCGTTGTCGGCGTGAATGACCTGATTGGGAGCTGTGCTGTAGCTGACTGCTGTCGTGGTGGTCATGTCGCACACGATTTCATCTGACAGATCGGCGGTCATTCACCTGTTTGTGTGACCGCACCGCTCCCGATGGGTGTGCAGCGAGAAACGTTGTTGCACCTGGCGCCTCAGGCAGGTATTCGCTCACCCGAATAGGTGACCCACCGCCAGCGCGCGGCGTGTCATGGTGGTCACGGCCGACGTACCACTGGAGTGACACGATGACCGCAGTTGAGGATGCCAATAGGGCGCTGGTGATCGAGGCTTTCGAAACCCTGTTCAACAGGCGTGACTACGCTCGCGCCGAAGAGTTCTGGTCGCCGGACTACATCCAGCACAGCGCTCACATCCCACCCGGCCGCGGCGGCCTGTTTGCGCTCGTCAAGTCGCTGCCCGCGGAATTGCGTTACGAGCATCAACTCGTCGTCGGCTATGGCGACCACGTCATCTTGCACGGCCGGTTCTCGGGCCACGGACGCCCGGCCGCCTGGGTGGTGGCCGACGTCGTGCGCCTTGCTGACGGCAAGCTCGCCGAGCATTGGGACGTCATCCAAGACGAGGTCGACGAAACGCAATCAGTCAGCGGCCTGCCGATGTTCGGTGACGCCTTTCCCGGTACGCACCCGGCGGCGCCATCAGAGCCGTCCCTGCTGCTGCAGGCGTTCACCCGCTACCTGCGCAACAGGCCCGCCGACGACGACACCGAGAGCATCCGGAGCTTCAATGAAGGCCAAGCGCTGGAAGGGATTTCCGGCCACTCCAGCAGCTTGGGCGGCGTTCCTGCGATCACCCTCGAACCACTGGTCGGCAAGCCCAAGCGCACGGTCGTCTACTACCACGGGGGTGGCTACATCAGCGGCTCGCCACCGGATCGATACCTGCCGCTGGCTGGCGCCGTGGCGCTTGCTGCTGAGGCCAGAGTGCATGTGGTCGAC
>DASQSQ010000392.1:0-2372 GCA_035642315.1 Mycobacterium sp. | reverse complement strand
TTTTAACGATATTTAGACAAACTCTCGTCATACTTGGGCGGCTTCACGAGGTGTTAGGGCATGAATGCAGGAGGCTGACCCCCGTCCAAAGCGTTGAACTGATTTCTTCTTTCCGTCAGCCTTGCCGACAGAGCGTCCCAGACAACACAATTGGGATCGCACCGCGCCGCCCGACCCGCTCGTTCGGTGGTTGAGCTAGGTTCCGGTTTGCATCGATGGCCCGTTCAACGGGTCCGCGCGGCCATCCAACGGCAGAAATATTGTTATTCGACCATCTTATCGATAGATTGGCTCGAGGTTCTTGATCGTGATGACTCACCCGGCCTAACCGCCAAACACCAACGAAGGAGACCCCATGACAAAGCTCGCCGTCATCTACTACTCGGCCACCGGACACGGCACGACGATGGCCCAACACGTCGCCAAAGCAGGCCAAGAGGCCGGCGCTGAAGTGCGCCTGCGCCACATCGCCGAAACTCTCGACCCCGCATTCTTCGCCGAAAACCCGGCCTGGACGGCGAACTACCACCTCACCAAAGACCTCCCTGCCGCAAGCAGCGACGACATCGTTTGGGCTGACGCGGTGATCTTCGGCTCACCGACCCGATTCGGTTCTCCCGCAAGCCAATTGCGGGCCTTCATCGACTCGCTGGGCGGGCTATGGGCGCAAGGCCGGCTCGCTGACAAGGTCTACGCTGGGTTCACCTCGTCGCAGACAGCACACGGCGGTCAAGAAACCACCCTGCTGAGCCTGTACATCTCGTTGATGCACTTCGGCGGCATCATCGTGCCGCCCGGCTACACCGACCCCCTCAAGTTCGCAGACGGCAACCCCTATGGCGTCAGCCATATCACCGGACCCGACAACAGCGCACCGGTCAGCGACATCACCACCGCGGCACTACATCATCTGGCCAAGCGCGTCGTTGCGATTGCTGGCCGGCTCGCCGACTAGGCCACGACCTCGGCCATGGCGAGCAAGGACGGATTGGCGGCTTCAGCCCGGCCCTGACATGACATTTCAACTGGGAATATGACAACGGATTTAGGGTAGTGCCCGTGACTCATTATGACGTCGTCGTCCTCGGGGCCGGTCCCGGCGGATATGTCGCAGCTATTCGTGCCGCACAGCTAGGCCTGAACACCGCAGTCGTGGAATCCAAGTACTGGGGTGGAGTCTGCCTCAACGTCGGCTGCATCCCGTCCAAGGCGCTGCTGCGCAACGCCGAACTGGTCCATATCTTCACCAAAGAAGCCAAGACCTTTGGTATCAGCGGCGAGGCGTCTTTCGATTACGGGATCGCCTACGACCGCAGCCGCAAAGTGGCCGAAGGCCGCGTCGCTGGCGTGCACTTCCTGATGAAAAAGAACAAGATCACCGAGATCCACGGCTACGGCCGATTCACCGACGCCAACACGTTGTCGGTCGATCTCAATGACGGTGGCAACCAAACGGTCACGTTCGACAACGTCATCATTGCCACCGGCTGCAGCACTCGGCTGGTTCCGGGTACGTCGCTGTCAGAAAACGTAGTCACCTACGAGGAACAGATCCTGTCCCGAGAGCTGCCGGAATCGATCATCATCGCCGGAGCCGGGGCCATCGGCATGGAGTTCGGCTACGTGCTGAAGAACTACGGCGTCGACGTGACCATTGTCGAGTTCTTGCCGCGCGCGCTGCCCAACGAGGACGCCGAAGTGTCCAAGGAGATCGAGAAGCAGTTCAAGAAGTTGGGCGTCAAGGTTCTGACCGGAACCAAGGTCGAGTCCATTTCCGACGATGGTTCTGTGGTCAGGGTGACTGTCAGCAAGGACGGTAAGTCCGAGGTGCTGAAGGCTGAAAAGGTGTTGCAGGCCATCGGGTTTGCGCCCAACGTCGAGGGTTACGGACTGGACAAGGCCGGGGTCGCGCTGACTGAGCGCAAGGCCATCGGGATCACCGATTACATGCGCACCAACGTCGATCACATCTACGCCATCGGCGACGTCACCGGGCTGCTGCAGCTGGCCCATGTCGCCGAGGCCCAGGGCGTGGTGGCAGCCGAAACCATCGCCGGCGCCGAGACTCTGGCTTTGGGCGACTACCGTATGCTGCCGCGCGCGACCTTCTGCCAGCCCCAGGTGGCCAGCTTCGGGCTCACCGAGCAGCAGGCCCGCGACGAAGGCTACGACGTGGTGGTGGCCAAGTTCCCGTTCACCGCCAACGCCAAGGCGCACGGTGTGGGTGACCCGAGTGGTTTCGTCAAGCTCATCGCCGACGCCAAACACCTCGAGCTGCTCGGCGGGCACCTGATCGGCCACGACGTGTCCGAGTTGCTGCCCGAGCTGACCCTGGCGCAGAAGTGGGACCTGACCGCAAACGAGTTGGCACG
>DASQSQ010000391.1:0-7658 GCA_035642315.1 Mycobacterium sp. | reverse complement strand
TGGAGCGCGGCGTGCGCAATGTCTTCGCGCCGGACTCGGCGATCCTCACCGGCGGCGGCATGAAAGGCGTTGCGCTGCCGGATGATTTCATGAAGGTCATCAAGGACTTCCTGGGCGTCGATCGCATCCAGGTCGGTTACGGCTTCTCCGAGTCCAGCACCTTCCACTGGGGCTGCAGCGAGGGCCGCTACCACGTGGCGCCGTGGGTCATTCCGTTCGTGCTCGATCCCGAGACCAGCGAGCCGCTCCCCCGCACCGGTGTGCAGACCGGCCGGGCGGCGGTCTACGACATCCTGCTGCGCGCCCACTGGGGCGGCGTCATCTCCGGCGACGAGGTCACCATCAACTGGGACCTGAAGTGTCCGTGTGGTCAGGCCAGCGTCGCTTTCGAGCCGGAGATCATGCGCTACAGCGAGAAGCAGGGCGTCGAAGACGACCGGATCACCTGTGCCGCAACACATGAGGTGCACAACGAGGCCGTGAACTTCATGAAGGGGCTGGACCTGTGATCGCCTACACCGTCCCGCTGTTTCTGCGGGGCGAGGTGATCACCGAGGACATGGTTCCCTTCGATACCCGCGTCGGCGCCGCACAGTTCCAGGCGCCGGACATGAGCAAGTATGTCGAGCAACTACCGCTCAAGAGCCCGGCTGAGATGAGCGACCTTTACGAGTTGAGCTTCGGCGAGATCCTCGATGTGCTCGAAGCGCTCGGCGACGCGTTGGACTTCGACACCAACACGCACCTGCAGGAGGCCTATGAGGCCTCGCTCCTGGCCAACGTGCTGCCGCCGGCAATGATGCAGAACAGCTATCGCATTCTGCGGCCGTTGTTTTCCCGGGACAACGTCACCGAAATCGCCGACAGCCAGGTCGGCCTGGACTACCTCAACGGATGGGTCCCGCAGACATTGCACGACGGCCGCGAACTGCGGGTGCGCGCCTTCGGATCCCGGGTGCTGCATATCCCGGCCGGCAACGGCGGATTGGTCTCGGCGGTGACGATCCTGCGCTCGGTGATCACCCGGTCGGACGTGATCATCAAGGCGCCGTCCAATGATCCACTGACCGCCGTCGCGATCGCCCGCACATTGGCCGACGTCGCGCCCAACCACCCGATCACCAAACATCTGGCGGTCGGATATTGGAAGGGCGGTGACCTGGCCGTCGAGGAAGCCCTCTACCAGCCCCAGCACATCGAAAAGATCGTGGCGTGGGGCGGGCTGGCGTCGGTCAAACACGTAACCCGGTACATCCAACCCGGTTTGGAACTCATCGCGCTGGACCCCAAACGCAGCGCCACCATCATCGGTCACGAGGCTTTCGCCGACGACGACACGATGCACGAGGTCGCCCGCCGCGCAGCGACCGATATCGGCGTCGCGAACCAGGAGGGTTGCGCCAACGCTCGAGTCATCTATGTGCTGAGCGGAACCGACGCAGACGGTCTGGCGAAGGTGAACCGGCTCGGCGAGTTGATCTATCGGGAGCTGGTGTCGCTGCCGGCCGTTGTCAGCACTCCGCCGCGCTACCCCAACCGTGAGCTGCTCGACCACGTGGAGTCTTCACGAATGACCGAAGACTTCTATCGCGTGATCGGCGGTGAGCAGCGTGAAGGGGCGATCGTCATCTCCCAGTTCGACGAGCCGGTCGACTATTCACCGATGCTGTCCGGGCGGGTCGCCAATATCGTGCCGGTGGACAGCATCGACAAAGTCACCGCCGCGGTGAACGCCTACACTCAGACCATAGGCATCTACCCCGAATCCCTCAAACGACAGCTGCGAGACACGTTGCCGCTGTTCGGTGCTCAACGGCTGACCAGCCTGGGTTATGCGTGCAATGTCGCGGTGGCCGCCCCGCAGGACGCCATCGAGCCGATCAGGCGGATGTGCAAGTGGGTTGTCGACGAAGAATGCGACGCTGACGTCGTCATCCCGCTGTGGAGGCTCACGCCGGCATGACCGAATCGCGCAGCGCCCTGCAAGTGGTTGAGGGTATTGACCTATCCGGCAAGGTATGTGTGATCACCGGTGCCTCGTCGGGGCTGGGCCGCGAGTCGGCGCGGGCGCTGGCCGCGGTGGGAGCGCGGGTGATCCTGGCCGCACGCAACGCCGATGCGCTGGCCGAGACGGCCCGATGGATCCAGGCCGAGGTGCCCGACGCGCGAACCTCGACGGTGCATCTCGACCTCACCTCGCTGGCCAGTGTGCGCGCCGCGGCCACCGAGATCCGCGAGGCCACGCCGGTGGTTCATATCTTGATGAACAACGCCGGCGTCATGTTCACGCCTTTCAGCCGCACCCGGGATGGCTTCGAAATCCAAATCGGCACTAATCATTTCGGGCATTTCGAACTCACCCGACTGCTTACTCCGCAGCTCGCCGCCGCTCAGGGCGCCCGGCTGGTCATCCTGTCCTCCGGGGGTCACGCCCTGGGAGACGTCGACTTCGGCGATCCCAACTGGGAGCGGCGCGAGTACGACAAATTCGTCGCCTACGGCGCGTCGAAGACGGCGAACATCCTGCACGCGAAAGAAGCCGACCGCCGCCTACACGAGCTGGGAATCCACGCCTATGCCGTTCATCCCGGCACGGTGGCCACATCGCTGGCGCGATATATGTCGAGATCCGACTTCTCTCAACTGCGCAAGTTTGCGGTCGCGCACAGTGCCGAGCGCGGCGAATCATCCGATGGACACCTGGATTTCACCACGCCCGAATACGGCGCGGCCACCCAAGTGTGGGCTGCTGTGAGCCCGGAACTCGCCGACGGGGGCGGGCTCTACCTCGAAGACTGCGGCATCAGCGAAACCATTGCACCCTATGCACACGACGCCAAGCACGCCGCAGAGCTGTGGGCCCTCTCCGAGAAGCTCTGTGCCGCAACATGAACAGACACGAACGCCGAAAGCTCGAGGTGCGTGAGAAGATCCTCGCCGCCGCCTTCGATCTCTTTCTGGCCCAAGGCGCTGCGGCCACCACCATCGAAGAGATCTGCGACCGCGCCGACGTGGCCAACCGAACGTTCTTCAACCACTTCGCCACCCGTCAGGACATGATCCGCGCCTTGGCGGAGCGGCGATTGGTCAACCTGCACGACGTGTTCTTCGATCGCGGTGACGAGGCGATCCCGGCCCGTCTCATCGGTGTGTTCGACGATATCGCTGCGGCGCTAAGCCAATCCGGCGACACCTACCGCGAGCTGATCGGGGAAATGCTGGCCACCACCGGCTACGGCATCCAGCGGGGATTCAACCTGCACGACACCTTCGTCGAACTCGTCAAGGAAGGCGTCGCCCGCGGTGAGGTGAGCACCCGACACGACGTGGAAACCTTGGCCGACATCATCGTTGGCGCGCTGTCCGGCGGGATCGTCAACTGGACGGTCGACCGGACCTATTCGCTGGAGACCAACCTGCACAATCTTGGTGTCGCGCTGGCGGAGTTGCTCAAGGCTTGAGGCGTGCTCCCTCGGCGTCGTCGCCGTCGAACCGAACTCGCAGCAGCGCCTGGCTTTGCGCCGCGGTGACGAACAGTTCATCGGAGCCTTCGCCGCCGATGCAGACGTTGGTAGGCAGCGATCCACTCGGCAATTCGACCATCCCGACACGCCGGCCCGCGGGGTCGATGGCGTCGACCCGGTCAGCGCCGGTAAGCGCCACCCAATAGTCCCCGCGGGCGCTGACCGCCATGCCGTCCGGCCAGCCATTGGCGAACGTGTGCACGAGTTCGGATGAACCAAATGCGTAGGCGTCATACGACAGTAACTGTGACGACAACGTTGCTGTCACAAGCAATTTCGATCCGTCACGATCGAAGCCCAACCCGTTGATGAACACCGGCCCGTCGTCGACAACCTGTTGGGTATCACCCGAGACGACATCGGTGGCATACAGGTGGCCGGGAAGCCCGGCGTCGGGAGTGCTGATGTCAAACTCGCCGCGGGTGTCGGTGATCCACAGCCGCCCGTCCGGACCGAACATCAGATCGTTCGGGGCGCCGAGTCCCTCGACGAGATAGTCGACGCGCGCACCTGTGATCACTTGAACGCCGGGCTCGGCGGAACCGCTTGCGCCCCAAGCACCGCCGTTCTGCGCCACGTACAGCGTGCCGTCGTCGCCGCGCGCGAGGCCGTTCGGTCCGCCGCCGGTGTCGATACGTTCCAGCGGACCACCGGACGGATCGACGATGTAGACGCAGCCGTGGCTGATCGAGGTCAGCGCCACGCGTCCATCGGGAAGCCACACCGGGCCCTCGGTGAAGCCGAGCCCGTCTGCGATCACGTCGACATGCATGCTCACGACTCCGGTTCTGGTAGGGGTGTCCAATCGGCCGAGAGCCGTGCGCTGAACCGCGGCGGCCGACGATCGAGGAATGCGGCGACCCCTTCACGGGCATCGTCGGTGCCCATCACCCGATGGTGCAGTTGCGTTTCCAGCGACGCGACCTGTCGCGGCGTGTAGCCGTTGATCGCGCTGTCCCATAGCAGTCGCTTGCACAACGCCGCCGACATCGGGGCCACATTGGTCGCGATGTCGCGGGCCATCTCCACGGCATGGTCGAGTACCTGCCCGGCGGGCAGCGCCTTGTTGGCGATGCCGAGCGCGACGGCCTCGGCCCCGTCGAACGTGCGTCCGGTGAGCAACACCTCGGCAGCCACGCCGAGGTTCGTCAGGTGTGCCAGTGTCCAGTGCGACATGCAGTCCGGTATCACTCCCCGACGAACCTGCACCACACCGTATTTCGCATCTTCGGCGACGATCCGCATATCCGCCTGCAGAGCGATGGTCAGGCCGATGCCAATCGCGTGGCCGTTGAGTGCGGCGATCACCGGCTTGCGCAATTCGAAGGCGGGCGGGTCGATCGGCGATGCGGAGAACGCTGCGTCGTCGGTCGGGGCGTCGAACGGCGAGGTGCTAGCCGAGAAATCCGCGCCGGCGCAGAACGCTCGGCCCGCACCGGTGACCACGATGGCCCGGACGTCGTCGTCCTCGTCGCAGTCCCGGTATGCCCGGCTCAGCTGCGCGCCCATCTCAGCCGTATAGGCGTTGAGATGCTCGGCGCGGTTGAGCGTGAGCACCGCCACACCCGCGTCGACGTCAACCAGAACATCGGTGCCCACGCGTCGAAGTACACCACGTCGAGTTACTCCGAGAGCTGAAATTCGATCACCGCGGCCACCGAATCCACCGCCTCGCTCAGCGCGGCAAGTCGCTCGGCGGCCGACGGCGCGGCCAGTACGGAGTAGCGGTCGGCCGCGCCAATCGGGACGCGCGCCGCCAACGCATACAGCCGCGCACCGGGATCGACCGTGTCAGCGGCGTTACCCAGCAGCACATCCCGCTCAGGCAACGAAAAATCGCGGGCCGCCGCGATCCGCTCGAACAACGCCATCACCCGGTCTTCCAGTTCGTCGAGCTGGCCGGCGGTCACCGGTTCGCCCGGCTCGTCTGGCCAGGCCTGCACGATTGCCCGCGGGTAGGGATCGTCGGGCAACCAATCGCACACCCGAATCCGTTCGCCCGTCCGGCAACGCAGCACGAATCGCCCTGAGCCGGCAAGGTCCACGCAGTCGGTGATCCTGGCAACCGTCCCGACGTCGCAGCGCACATCGCCGCCGCCGACCTCGCGGCCGTGCGAGATCAGCACGACGCCGAAACGAGGATCGTCGTCGCGCATGCAGTCCCGAATCAGGGCGGTATAGCGAGGTTCGAAGATTTGCATCGGCAGATCCTCGTCGGGCAGCAGCGCCGACTGCAGCGGGAACATCGCCATCGGAAGGGCTGTCGGCACTAGATATCCAGCTCACCGATCAGCGCGTCGACAACGGCACGCAGATCTCCGTCGTGTTCTTCGGCAACCCGTCGCTGTCGCTGATACGACGCGCCCAGCCGCCAGATGTCGGCAACCGAGGCCAGCTCGTCGGCGCAGTGCAGCGATTTCGCCACCGGCTCCAGACGGTTCAACAGGTCGGGCAGCTCATCGGTGACCAACCGTTCATTGCTTTCGGCGTCGAGAATGATCACCGCGTCCAGCCCGTAACGTGCTGCGCGCCACTTGTTTTCCTGGACATGCCAGGGCGGCATGGTCGGCAGCGGCTCACCGGCGTCGAGGCGGCGGTCGAGGTCCACGATCAGGCAATGTGTCAACGCCACCAATGCGCCGAGCTCGCGCAGGTTGGACACACCGTCGCAGATCCGCACCTCAAGCGTGCCCAGATGTGGCGAAGGCCTGATGTCCCAACGGATCTCGTTCATATGATCGATGATGCCGGTCTTCTTCTGGTCGTAGACGAAACCTTCGAACTGCGCCCAGGACTGGAAGTGAAAAGGCAACCCGGCGGTGGGCAGCTGCTGAAACATCATCGCCCGATTGCTGGCGTAGCCGGTGTCCTCCCCGCCCCACCACGGTGACGACGCCGATAGCGCGAGCAGGTGCGGGTAGTAGTTGAGCAATGCCGTCATGATCGGCATCACCTTGTGCGCCGAGGAGATCCCGACGTGGACGTGTACACCCCAGATCAGCATCTGCCTGCCCCACCACTGGGTGCGTTTGATCAACTCGGCGTAACGCGGTGCGTCGGTCAGCTTCTGAGTGGACCACCGCGCGAACGGGTGCGTGCCCGCGCAGAACAGCTCCATGCCTCGGTCTCGCACGATCTGACGGGCGGGCGTCAGCGTCTCGCGCAGATCCTCCATCGCCTGTGCGGTGCAGTCACAGACGCCACTGACGATCTCGACGGTGTTGCGCAGCAATTCCTTGTGCACGCGCGGGTTTTCGCCGATCTCGGCGATGACGGCGGTGGCCTCGTTGCTCAGGTCGCGCGTCTGTGCGTCGACGAGCGCGAATTCCCACTCCACCCCGATCGTCGGCCGGGGTGAACCGTCGAAGTCGATATGGGCACTTGCCCTGTTGGTGGGCCCGCTAGCCGGCACCAATGACACCGCACGCCACCCGCTTGCCGGCGTCACCCGTGGACATCGTCGCTTGGTCGGGGCCCGGCGCCCCATTGGCCTGGGTGTAGCGGTCCGATGGGATGTTGCCGAAGTTGTCGGCTCCGGCGTGAATCATGATCGCCGTCCCCGCACCGGCCAGCAGCTCGTCCTTGGTGAACGCGTCGGTCGTCGTCACCAGCAATGCCCCGCCGTCCTTGCGGACCTCCAGCGAAGTCAGGTCGCCGCTCATGGGCTCGCCGCTATGTCCCGGCGCCTGGTAATGCCCGCCGGCGGACAAGAAGTCGCCCGGCGCACCTCCGGTGGGGGCAACCGAGTTGGCCTCACACTTGCCCACCGAGTGGATGTGTACGCCGTGGAATCCCGGCGTCAACGCGCCCTGTCCCGTCGTCTCGAGAGTGATCTTCACGTAGCCGTCGGCGAACTCGAATGTGGCCGTCGCCACCTTGGCGCCGTTCGGCGCGATCAGCTGGGTGGTCAGGCTTTCCGGACCTACCGGCCCACCCTTCTGCTGCGTCCCCGACGGCGAGGGCGATCCGGTCCAGATCGCCGGCGTAGTTCCGGGTGAGGTCGCCGGTGGCTGGTTCGGTTTGCACGAGCTCAACAGCGCGACCGAAGCGCCAAGCGGAACCAATGCGGCGGCGGCGGCAACTTTGCGACGGGTGTCGGGCTTAACCATGGGGAGAGCCTATCCCGGCGACGAT
>DASQSQ010000390.1:0-5794 GCA_035642315.1 Mycobacterium sp. | reverse complement strand
CGAAACCAGTCGCGCGGGCGTGTTCGCCGCGGGTGACGTGCGCAGCCGATCGGTCAAACGCGTCGCATCAGCTGTTGGCGAGGGCGCAATGACCATCCGGCAAATCCATGAATACCTCTTGACATGAAACGCACCGCTGTCCGCGTGATCGACGAACAAACGATGAGCGAGGTCGGCTGCAGGCTGCCACCCGAGCATGGCGGTTCCTGCGCGCCGACATTTATGCCTTGCGTTGTCGCCCTATTCGGCACGCCAGGCGGAGTCGGCAGTCCATCTTTCGAACCCGCCGGACGACGACGTTTGCGTTCTGTATTCGGCAGACTGGCGTTTGCAAGTATCCCGACAGCCAAGCGTTTTGACGCGCCGATCCTCCAGACTGGACCCATGGCTTGAACACAGGACAAGCGAGGGAGTTGATGAGCGAAGCATTCTCCTGGGTGGTGGAGCTCGACCGCAATCACGCGGTCGCGTATCTCGACGGCGAGCTCCGCTTGAACAGCGTAGGAGATTTGCAGATCATCTTAGCGGCCCTCGCGACGTCCGGACGGAAGGTGACAGTGAACCTCGCCGACGTACGCTTTCTCGGATCTGCCGGCATGGCAGCACTTGCTGAGCTTCAACGGATAGCCGCAATAGCAGGTGGATCGCTGCGTTTGGCGGCGGTGCCTGATGATGTGCAGCATGCGCTTGCGGCCAGCGGTATGCAGGATCAGTTCGCATTCGCCACTCAAAACCTCTGATGCCCAACGTGTCTGCTGCTCTAGCAAGCTTCCAGCCGAGGGTCGACGAGTACTCGGTCGAAAATGCGGGGGTATGCCTCGGTGCGAAACAGCACAGTCAGCCGCTTATTGGACAATCCCAGAAAAGACTCCGGCGGCACGAATCCGCGCCGGACACCATCGAGGTCAGGAGGAGGTCATGAGCCAACCGTGGGCATCGAAGTCGGTGGCGGTGGGCATCGATGGTTCGCAAGCCGCGGTCGACGCAGCCAAGTGGGCAGTCGCCGAGGCTACAAGCCGCGGCCTGCCACTTCGCCTCATATACGTGATCCCGATCGCGGAATCACCTCCCGCCTCGGCGGGAATCATGCAGCCTGAACTGGAATCCGCTGAAACGGCGCTGTGCCGCGCGGAGTATGCCGTACACGCCCAGCGAAAAGCCGTCGATGTCGAAACAGTCCTGCTGCGCGGGGATCCCGATTGCGTGCTGATCGACGAATCGCGCGACGCCGCGATGATCTGCCTCGGATCCAAGCGACCTCGATCTAAGCCGTTCGGTAGCACCGCGGCTACATTGGCCCAGCGCGCGCACTGTCCGGTGGCGATCATCCGCACCGACACATACGCGCCGCATACCTACGGCGGGGTGATCGCCGTCGTACTCGACGACGAGCCCGACAACGACGCGGTGGTCCATGCGGCCATGCAGGAGGGGCGGCTTCGCGGGGCAACCGTGCGGCAGATCGATAGGCGAATGGACAGCTGGGTGCGACGCTACCCAGACGTTCACGTCCAGATCGTGGCCGAGGGTACTACCAACGCCGAATACCCGGAAAATCATGACGGGGCAATCCAGTTAGTCATCGTGGGTCGCGCCGAAGCTGATGAGCTCACAGTCGCTCCTA
The DNA here is from genome assembly GCA_035642315.1 of Mycobacterium sp. Lineage (GTDB taxonomy): Bacteria > Actinomycetota > Actinomycetes > Mycobacteriales > Mycobacteriaceae > Mycobacterium. The sequence continues at coordinate 4,170 of DASQSQ010000390.1, read as the reverse complement.
CCGCCCGTCCGATCCTCGGCTATCCCGATTGGTCGATGCTGGTGGTCCGCAGCTGAGCCAGCATCTACCGTCGGGTCGCCCGGACGAAGCCGATCGAGGCAGACGCGGTCGTCTGCGCTTCGGCCTCCAGCGGCGGCAGTCCGGCCGCATTGAACAGGTCGGCCAGGACGAAGGTGGCGGTGTCCCACCCCTCGGCCTGCAGGTGAGCGGCGACGTCGGTGTGCTCGCCCGGATACGTCAAGTCGGGGATGTGCAGGTCCAGGCCGTGTTCACGCCAGCGGTCGGTCATGATCTGGGCCTGCCGCCGCTGCTCCTCGGTCTGACCGCGCACCGAGCCGTAGTCCGCGGCGAATCGGCTGCCCGCCGCGCTCAGCGCGTTCACGCTGTCGAGCAGCCGAACCTCGGCCTCAGGCGGTAAGAATCCGATGAGCACGCCCTCGGCCAGCCATGCCGTGGGCTGCCCGGGATCGAAGCCCGCGCTTTGCAGCGCGGCCGGCCAGTCCTCGCGCAGGTCGATGCCGACGGGACGGTGTTCGGCGGTGGGTACCGCGCCGAGCGCGGACAGTGTCGTGGTTTTGAACTCGATGACCTCGGGCTGATCGATTTCGTACAGTGTGGTGCCCGCCGGCCAGGACAGCCGGTACGGGCGGGCGTCCAGCCCCGACGCGACGATCACCACCTGCCGGACACCCGCGTCGCCGGCCGCGGCGAAGTAGTCGTCGTAAAACCGGGCTCGGGCGGCGAACGTGTCGACCATGCGGGGAAACCCGGCGCCGTCATCGACGTCGCCGAAATCCAGCTCACCGGAGGCCACCTTCGTGAACAGGTCCAGCCCGACCGCGCGGACCAGCGGCTCGGCGAACGGGTCGTTGATCACCGGATGGGGGCGCCGGCTGGCCGCCGCCCTGGCGGCCGCCACCATTGTCGCCGTGGCGCCGACGCTGCTGGCCAAATCCCAACTGTCGCGGTCAGTTCTCGTCATAGAAGCCAACGCTAGGTAGCGACGCTGAGCGTTAGCTTACGGTTGCGGGTATGACGGCTGTGGAATTGGCAACGCTCGAAGACGAGATCGCCGGCGTCACGTTGAATCGGCCCGATCGGCTGAATGCGATCGACGGTTCGCTGATCAATGCGGTGGACGGCGTACTGGATGCGCTCAGCAGCGGCGAGTTCCGGGCGGCGATCCTGACCGGTGCGGGGCGCGGATTCTGCGCCGGCGCCGACCTGAGCGGTACGGGCGAGCCTTGGACAAAGACCGCGCCACAAACCCCAGCGTTCAAGATCAACTACGACGCCCAGGTTCGGCTGGCCGACCTCTACACCCGGCTCTACGAGCTACCGATACCGGTGATCGCCGCGGTCAACGGCGTCGCGGTCGGCGGTGGGCTGGCGTTCGCATTGCACTGCGACATCCGAATCGCTTCGCAGCAAGCACGATTCGGTTCGGTGTTCATCAAGGCGGGCTTCTCGTCGATGGATATGGGCACCAGTTACCTGCTGCCGAAGATCGTCGGGGCCGGGGTGGCGCGGGAGCTGATGCTGACGGGTCGCATCATCGACGCGGACGAGGCGTACCGGATCAGGCTGGTGCACGAGGTGGTGGCACCGGACGAGCTGATGACGGCAGCGCTGAAGATGGCCCGCTCGATCGTCGCGAACAATGCCTACGGCGTGTGGCAGACCAAGGTCGGCCTCAACACCGCGCTGGACGCGCCGAGTCTGCGGCATGCCAAAGAGATTGAGAACCGCACCCAGATCCTCAGCGGGTTCACCAACAACCCGATCGAGGCCGCAAAGGCGCATCAGGAGAAGCGCGCTCCGGTGTGGGATCCGCTGTAGCCGTTAGGCTTTGGCGATTACCTTCTCGGCGAACATCTCCAGGTTGCGGATTTTGGTGTCGAGCGGCTCGGTGTCGGTCCCCATGATGTAAGGGATGCGGAAGCCGACGATGACGTCGGTGACACCTTTGTCTTCCAGCCGCTTGACTCCGTCGAGGGTGAAGCCGTCGACCGAGATCACGTGAATCTCGAACGAGCCGCTCCTGCCTTCCTCCTCGCGAAGTTGCTTGAGCCGCCCGATCAGCCGGTCGAGTTCTTCTGGGTCACCACCACCGTGCATCCAGCCGTCGGCGCGCGCCGCGCGGCGCAAAGCGGCGTCGGCGTGACCACCGATCAGGATCGGGATCGGTTGCGACGGAGCAGGAGTCATCTTCGTCTTGGGTATGTCGTAGAACTCGCCGTGGAACTCGAAGTAGTCGCCGGTGGTCAGGCCACGGATGATTTCGATGCACTCGTCAATTCGCTTGCCGCGTTTGGCGAACGGGACACCCATCAGCTCGTAGTCCTCGGGCCATGGGCTGGTGCCCACACCCAGGCCCACCCGGTTGCCGATCAGCGCCGCGAGGGAACCCGCCTGCTTGGCTACCAGAGCCGGCGGCCGGATCGGAAGCTTGAGGACGAAGAAGTTGAACCTCAGCGTCGACGTGACCGCGCCCAAAGAGGCGGTCAGCACGAGCGTCTCGATGAACGCCTTGCCGTCCAGGAATTCGCGGTTGCCGTCGGGGGTGTACGGGTACTTCGAGTCCGACTCGAACGGATAGGCGATGCTGTCGGGAATCGTCATGCTCGCGTACCCGGCCGCTTCGGCGGCCTTTGCCAGCGGGATGTAGTACCTGAAGTCCGTCATCGCCTCCGCGTAGCTGAACCGCACACTATCTCCTTCAACGAGTTGGGCGTGAGTACCGACCAAATACTAGGACGTGTGACCAGCGAAGGGTGTCACCTGGCCGGTTGCCCGGTTTGCCGGAGCAGAGGAAAATGGCGACATCGCGATCGAAGCAGACCATCGGAGTTGAAGGTATGACGGCGAATCGACCGAGCGGACTCATCCGCGAAGTCGCGGAATTGGTGCAAAATCTTCAGCAGCGAGACACCGATCTCGACACCGTCCTAGGCGAATTGACCCAGAGCGCCATCAGCGCCATGCCCGGCGCGCAATATGCAGGTATCACCATTGCGTCCCGCACCGGGAAGGTCCGAACTGCATCGGCGACCGACCGCTACCCGGCCCTGCTCGATGAAATCCAGCAACGACGCGGGCAGGGCCCTTGCCTGTCGGCGGCCTGGGAACATCACGTCATCCAGATCGATGACATGCAGCTCGAAAACCGGTGGCCTGCTTACTGTCGCGACGCCAGAGAGACGCCCATCCGGTCGATAATCTCGTTCCAGTTGTTCGCCGACCACAACACCATGGGAGCGTTGAACTTCTACGCCGAAAAGCCGAACGCGTTCGATGCGGACGCGGCCGAGATGGGATTGATCTTGGCTACCCACACCGCAGTGGCGTGGACCATGGTCCGTCGCGACGAGCAGTTCCGCAGCGCGCTGGCATCCCGCGACATCATCGGCCAGGCCAAAGGCATGATCATGGAACGGTTCAAGGTCGATGCGATACAGGCGTTCGAGTTGCTCAAGCGCCTGTCGCAGAGTTCGAACAGGCCGCTGGCGGGGGTGGCGCGCCAGCTGGTCGAATCAGAAGATTACGGCCAATGACCGTTAGGGTCAGAGCCGGTTTTCGGGGCCTATGACGGCCCATACCGTCTTGCCCGACGGCGTGGGTGTGCTGCCCCAGGCGCGGCACACCGATGCGACGATCGCTAGACCGGAGACCCGCTCGCCGCCACGGTAAGGATCCTCATGTCGGGCCGCGGGCGTCGAGCTGTCGTCCTGCGCCGAGATGGTCACCGCCTCGCCGTCGGACGCCAGCATCAGCACCGGCCCGCTGACAGTGTGCTGCAGGATGTTCTCGACCAAGACGTTGACGACCACGGTAGCCACCGGGATGAGCTCCTGGTGGGACCAACCTCCGAGCCGTTCGGCGACAAATTCGCGAGCCCTACGCAGGCTGGCAAGCGAAGCGGGTAGTTCCGTGCGAGCTCGCCGCCGGGTACGTCGACCCTCGGTGAGGGCGGCCAAGGCGGCATCGACTGTGGCGTGCACCGGCAGGTAGCGCGTAACGCCGGTGCGGGCAATGGCTTTGCGGCGGTCCGCGTCGCCACACACCAAGACGACGGGGACATCAGGCCACGTGCTGACATGCCAGCGGGCGCTGGTGAACACCGACCAGGCGGAGGACGCCGGAACGTCGAGCGCGGTGACGTCGACGAGC
>DASQSQ010000389.1:0-7044 GCA_035642315.1 Mycobacterium sp. | reverse complement strand
CCGATGACGAAGGTGTCGAAGGTGTAGCGCCGATTGAGGCTGGTGCCGCCGGACGCCTCCGGGTCGCTGCTATGCGGCCGCTCGGTGAAGTAGTTGGGCCAGTTTTGATGCGCGCTGTCGAGGACCTCGAGGTCCTCGTCGACGTCGTCCGCTTCCGCGACCCAGTCCTCGGGCGGGGCGGCGGGTCCGTCGTCGGATTCGTCGGTGGCGAGCGCGGCGATGCGAACGCCGAGTTCGATCGGCTGGCCGAGCCGGCGGCTGAGCGCCTCGGTGATCTGGGTGCGCAGGTGACGTTCGATCTCGTTCTGCACGAAGCTGCTGGGCACCGACAGCAGAGCAAACCCCTCGACGATCTGCAGGGGCTGCACGAGGTTCAGCCATGCTCGTTGCTGGGGTGTCAGCGGTGCGACGTCTGGATCGGCGTCGGTTGCGGCGGGGTCTGTGGAGATCTCGCCGTTGAGTTCAGAGACGACCGCATTCCAGACCGTCGCGAAGCTTGATCCGACGTCTTCGGTCAACGACGGGTCCCCCTGGTTTGACGTCGACGCACAACCATATGCTGCGACGACGAACTGTCCACATGGTTATCCACAAGTGTGGACAGGACAGCCGCCATCGCGCCGCAAATTACTACCGACGGCACGCGAGATCGGCGCTCGAAACAGCCAGCGTAGGTTATCTGGCCAGGAAGCCGATCCGCCATCCTCGCTTCGTTGTCGGGCGCCGTTCCAGTCTGAAACGGCATTGCCCGAAGCTAACAAGTTTTCCATCGGAGTGCCAACCGTTCTGCAACATTGGGGCGAGCTTTCATACGATTGCTCGCAGGCCGGGTGGCGGGTGGGACGGCAGTTAAATATCGCCGTTATATTCGGGGCCGCGCAGGCCTAGTTTGACCCGGCGAACGCTGCTGCGTACCCTCGTACAGTCGCCCGAAAGTCGGCGATACGGCTGCGATCCGCGCAATTTGCGGCGGGGCCCGCGCCGGTTACCAGCGAGACACAGAGCCTGCCAAGGCTTCGTGAGGGCAAGCGTGTTCCACCCGGTTTCGGACCGGGCCGGAAAACGATGCCAGATGCAACGAGGAGAGAGTCGTGGCAAAGGGCAAGCGGACCTTCCAGCCGAACAACCGGCGCCGAGCCCGCGTGCACGGCTTCCGGTTGCGGATGCGCACCCGGGCGGGACGCGCGATCGTGTCAGGCCGGCGTCGCAAGGGCCGCCGCTCGCTCACCGCGTAATTCCAATCCCCGGTGTAAAGCGGTGCTTTCCGCGCGGAACCGCATGACGCGGTCGACGGACTTTGGTGACACGGTGAAACACGGCACCCGAGCCGTGCAGCCAGATTTGGTTATCTATGCGCGACGCGGCGACGGGACAGCTGCCGACGCGCCCAAGGTCGGACTGATCATTTCGCGGGCCGTGGGCTCGGCGGTGCAACGGCATCGAGTGGCCCGGCGATTACGCCACGTCGCGCGTGGGTTGGTGGACGGATTGCAACGGTCGGAGCAAGTAGTGATCCGCGCGCTGCCGAGCAGCCGCGACGTCGGCTCCGCCCGGTTGGAGGAAGAATTGCGGGCCGGCCTGCGGCGGATCGACACAACGGGATCCGGCCGGTGACTGACATAACGTTAAGGTTGGCGCGGTGGCTGCGCGGCGCCGAGACCGCCGTGGCGCGCGGCGTGATTTTCCTGATTCAGCTATACCGGCACATGGTGTCGCCGTTGCGATTGCCGACATGCCGATTCACCCCGACCTGTAGCCAGTACGCGGTGGACGCCCTGGCCGAGTACGGATTGGTGCGGGGCAGTTGGCTCGCGGCCGTCCGGCTGGCCAAGTGTGGTCCTTGGCATCGGGGAGGATGGGATCCGATACCGGACCGCCGGGTAGTGCGGACCGAAGCCTGGGACACCCCAGCGACGCTAGGGGAGAGTGATTCTGTTGTCGTTTGATCCATTTAGCCTCGACTATTTCTATTACCCGGTCTCGGCGATCATGTGGCTCTGGTACAAGGCGTTCGCCTTTGTGCTGGGCCCGACGAGCTTCTTCGCGTGGACGTTGTCGGTGATGTTCCTGGTGTTCACGCTGCGGGCGATTCTGTACCACCCGTTCGTCCGGCAGATCCGCACCACCCGGCAGATGCAGGAGTTGCAGCCGCAGATCAAGGCGCTGCAGAAGAAGTACGGCAAGGACCGTCAGCGGATGGCGCTGGAGATGCAGAAGCTGCAGCGCGAACACGGGTTCAATCCGATCCTGGGCTGCTTGCCCATGTTGGCGCAGTTGCCGGTGTTCCTGGGGCTCTACCACGTGTTGCGATGCTTCAACCGGACGAGCACCGGCATCGGGCAGTTGGGGCTGTCGCCCGAGCGCAACCGCGAGCTCGGCAACTATGTCTTCTCCGCCAAGGACGTCGGACATTTCTTGGACGCCAACCTGTTTGGCGCGCCGCTGGGCGCGACTATGACGCAGCGCGGGGCGAGCCTCGCGGCCTTCACGGAGTTCAGCCGGCCCGCCGTCGTCGCGGTCGGCGTGCCGGTGATGATCCTGGCCGGCATCGCCACCTACTTCAACAGCCGCGCGTCGGTCGCGCGGCAGAGTGCTGAGGCCGCGGCCAACCCGCAGACCGCGATGATGAACAAGCTTGCGCTGTACGTGTTCCCGCTTGGCGTGGTGGTCGGCGGGCCGTTCCTGCCGCTGGCGATCATCTTCTACTGGTTCGCGAACAACATCTGGACTTTCGGCCAGCAGCACGTCGTCTTCGGAATGCTCGAAAAAGAGGAAGAGGCGAAGAAGCGCGAAGCGATAGAACGGCGGGCCGCCAACGCGCCGGCGCCGGGCGCCAAGCCCAAGCGGCCGGCCAGGAATGCGCCGGCAGACGGCAACGGATCGGCGGCATCTTCGGCCGGTACCGACGCCGGTTCGACGGCCGCAAATCAAGCGGCGGGAGACGGCAATCCGGCCATCCGCACTCCGCGCCCGGGAGTGAAGCCGAGGAAGCGCAAACGTTGATCGAGCTGCGGTCGAGAGCGGGCAGCAGACTTAGCCGGGCGACGGCCCAGACGACGGGAAGGAAATAGGCAGGCATGACGAACGCCGAGACAACCGGACACGACACCGACGAAGCGCCGACGGAAGAGGCCGCGGAAGCGACTGTAAACGACGCCGCGGACACCGCAGGCACCGCGACCGACGACGCCGAAGCCGGCAACGAGGTCGATACCGAGGAGCGGTTGGTCGCCGAGGGCGAGATCGCCGGTGACTATCTGGAAGAGCTGCTGGACCTCCTGGACTTCGACGGCGACATCGACTTGGACGTCGAGGGTAGCCGCGCGGTGGTGAGCATCGACGGGAGCGACGACCTGAACAAGTTGGTCGGGCGCAAGGGCGAGGTGCTCGACGCGCTGCAGGAATTGACCCGGCTGGCGGTACACCAGAAGACGGGGGTGCGCAGTCGGCTGATGCTCGACATCGCCGGTTGGCGCCGCCGCCGCCGCGAGGAGCTCGCCGCTCTGGGCGACAAGGTTGCCAGGAGGGTACTGGAAAGTGGCGACCGCGAGGAACTCGCACCGATGACTCCGTTTGAGCGCAAGATCGTGCACGATGCCGTCGCGGCGGTCGAAGGGGTTCGGAGCGAGAGCGAGGGCGTGGAGCCGTCGCGCCGGGTCGTCGTACTGGTCGACTGAATCGCGACATCGAGTTACATAGATGTAGTTCGTCCGGCTCCGGCAGGCAACGCACGGGAGGGATGTTTCACGTGAAACATGACGTTCCCTCGAAGCGGTCGGCGCCGTCGGTGCCCCCGCCGCCCGACATAGCGGAAGCGATCTTCGGGCCGCGTGTGGATCTCGCCCAGCGGTACGCGGAGTTGCTGGCGGATACGGGCGTCGATTGGGGGCTGCTCGGCCCCCACGAAGTTGACCGGATCTGGGAGCGTCATCTCCTTAATTGCGGCGCCGTCGCCGAGTTGTTGCAACCGGGGGAGCGGATAGCCGACATCGGCAGCGGCGCCGGCCTCCCGGGACTGGCCCTGGCGATCGCCGAGCCCGAACTCGATGTGGTCCTGATCGAGTCGCTGCTCCGCCGGAGCGAGTTTCTGCGCATGGCGGTCTCCGAACTCGGCCTCGACGTCGAGGTGCTGCGGGGCCGTGCGGAGGACGCGGTGGTCCGGGAGAGGGCCGGCGGCCGCGACGCTGTGGTGTCGCGGGCGGTGGCCCCACTGGACAAGGTGGTGCGGTGGAGCATGGCGCTGCTGCGCCCCGACGGTCGGATGCTGGCGATCAAGGGGGAGCGGGCAGCCGACGAACTTCGCGAGCATCGGCGTGTGATGACCTCGTTGGGCGCCGCTGATGCGAGGGTGGTGGAATGTGGCGTGAAGCATCTGTCCCCGCCGACAACCGTGGTGGTGGCACGGCGCGGCAAGCCGGCTCCGATCCGGGAGGCGCGGCGCCGCCGGTCGAACAGGGAGAGCCTATGAGTGCGCCACACGACCAGTTTGGTTCCGAACACGGAGCCGCCACCGCCACCCATGTTTCACGTGAAACATCGGAATTCGACACCCCGATCGGGGCCGCGGCTGAGCGCGCCATGCAGGTGCTGTCGAAGGCCTACGAGCCGCTTCGCCGCCCTCGGAATCGTCGCCTCTTCACAATCGCCAACCAGAAGGGCGGCGTCGGCAAGACGACGACCGCGGTCAATCTGGCCGCGGCGCTGGCTATCCAAGGACTCAAGACACTCGTCATCGACCTCGATCCGCAGGGCAATGCCAGCACCGCGCTGGGTATCACCGAGCGTCATTCCGGGACGCCATCGTCCTACGAAGTTCTCCTCGGCGAGATGCCTCTGCGGACCGCGCTCCGGCAGAGCCCGCACAGCGACCGGCTGTTCTGCGTGCCGGCCACCATCGACTTGGCCGGCGCCGAAATCGAATTGGTCAGCATGGTGGCACGTGAAAATCGGTTGCGCACCGCGCTGGCCGACCTCGATAGTGCCGACTTCGACTACGTGTTCATCGATTGCCCGCCATCGCTGGGACTGCTTACCATCAACGCATTAGTCGCTGCGCCCGAGGTGCTGATTCCGATCCAGTGCGAGTACTACGCGCTGGAGGGGGTGTCACAGCTGATGAGCAACATCGAGATGGTGAAAGCCCACCTGAACCCCGGCCTGGACGTCAGCACGGTGATCCTCACCATGTACGACGGCCGGACCAAGCTCGCCGATCAGGTGGCCGACGAAGTCCGCCGCTACTTCGGAACCAAAGTCTTGCGCACCGTGATCCCGCGCAGCGTCAAGGTCTCCGAGGCACCCGGTTACAGCATGACGATCATCGATTACGATCCCGGTTCCCGCGGAGCGATGAGTTACCTCGACGCCAGCCGCGAGATCGCGGAGCGAGACGCATCAGCACCCGAGGAGGGGGACAAGCATGACCCAGCCGCTACGTAGGAAGGGCGGGCTCGGACGGGGCCTGGCTTCGCTGATCCCCACCGGACCGGCCGACGGCGACGGTTCGGGCCGAATCGGGCCGCGAATCGGCGACGCGGCCGCCGACGTCCTGCTCGGTGGCCCGCAGGCGGGGGCGTCAGCAGACGCCACCGGTATCGGCGCGGTGTACCGCGAAATCGACCCGGCGCTCATCGAGCCGAACCCACGTCAGCCCCGGCAGGTGTTCGACGAGGAGGCGCTCGCCGAACTCGTGCACTCGATTCGCGAGTTCGGCCTCATGCAGCCGATCGTGGTCCGCGCGGTGGACGGATCGCAGCGCGGAGCACCGGGCGGTCCGCGTTATCAACTCGTGATGGGGGAGCGGCGGTGGCGTGCCGCCCAGGCGGCCGGCATGACCGCGATCCCGGCGATCGTGCGCGAAACCGGCGAGGACAACCTGCTGCGCGACGCCCTCCTGGAGAACATCCACCGGGTGCAGCTGAACCCGTTGGAAGAGGCGGCGGCCTATCAGCAACTGCTCGACGAGTTCGGCGTCACCCACGATGAACTCGCCGCCCGGATCGGCCGGTCCCGTCCCCTGATCACCAACATGATCCGATTGCTGCGGTTGCCGATTCCTGTTCAGCGCCGAGTCGCAGCCGGAGTGCTGTCCGCCGGCCACGCCCGGGCACTGTTGTCCCTGGAAGGCGGCCCGGACGCACAGGAGACGCTGGCGGCACGGATCGTGGCAGAGGGGCTGTCGGTGCGGGCGACCGAGGAAGCAGTCACGCTCGCCAATCGCAGCGACACTGCCCAGCCGGCGCCCCCGCGGCGCAAGCCGATCCAGATGCCCGGTCTCCAGGATGTTGCTGAGCAGCTGTCCGGCGCCTTCGATACCCGCGTCACCGTCAGCGTCGGCAAACGCAAGGGCAAGATCGTGATCGAGTTCGGTTCGGTGGACGATTTGCAGCGCATCGTCGGTCTGATGAACCCGTCGGACGCCTGAGCATAGACACCAGCCGGTTCCGTCACAGTGACAATCCGGCCGATGGGGCTGCCAAATTATGCCGCGATCAGCTGAATCAAGCTGTGCGCCAGACTATTTCATCTTCGACGCGGCGTCGGCGACGCGCGGGGTAGTTGGTTGCTGCGGACCGTCCCGGCCGGGGGCGTTTCGGGGCCGCGAATCGGCGTCTCGCGGGTCTCGCGGTCGGCCGCGCGCGGGGGGTACGCTCGTTTGCGGGGTGGCGGCACCACCCGGTCGCGGGGAAGCGGGGCCACTGGCTCCGGCACCTATCGCGCTCCACAAAGGCCCAGGAGTCTAGTGTCTGTTCGAATCACACCGCTGCGACTCGAAGCCTTCGACCAGCTTCCCAAACACGCGCGCCGCTGTACCTTCTGGGAAGTCGACCCCGCGACCCTCGGCGACGAAGACCATTTGGCCGACCCGGAATTCGAGAAAGAAGCCTGGCTGTCGATGGTCATGCTGGAGTGGGGGTCGTGCGGGCAGGTGGCGACGACGGCTCCGTCCGACGCCGGGGAGAGCGAGCCGACCTGCCTGGGCTACGCGTTCTATGCTCCGCCCCGGGTGGTACCCCGAGCACACCGGTTTCCGACGGCGCCGGT
>DASQSQ010000388.1:0-6449 GCA_035642315.1 Mycobacterium sp. | reverse complement strand
CCAGTCATCGGTCGTCAACGCCGGGGTCATGGAACATCCGCTGACCAAGGAGCCGGTCGTCGCGCTGGTGGCCATCGGGGGCGCCCGCAAGCTGGCCCACCTCCGTGCCGATCCGCGTACCACGGTCACAGCCCGCGCCGGTTGGCAGTGGGCCACCGTCGAGGGGACGGCCCAGCTGATCGGACCCGACGACCCGCACCCCGACGTCGACGACGAGCGGCTGCGGGTCCTGCTCCGCGAAATCTTCACCGCGGCAGGCGGAACCCACGATGACTGGGACACCTACGACCGCGTAATGCGCGAACAGCGTCGCACCGCTGTGCTGATCTCACCCGCCCGCGTCTACGCCAACCCGACGCAGGGCTAGCCGAGTTCGACCAGCGCCGGGGCGAGTTGTTCGAGTTGGTCGATGGCAGTGGCGAATTCGCCGCCGATCGGCAGTAACAGCGTCACATGATCCGCGCCTGCGCACAGGTGCTCCCGCACCTTGGCCGCGATCGCCGCCGCGTCGCCGTGGGCGACGAGTGCATCGACCAGCCGGTTATCGACTTCGGCGATCTCCCGGGCTGTGTAACCCAGTTCGGCCATCCTGGCCGAGTATGACGGCGCGCCGAGCCGACCCGAGACCGATTCCCGCGCAGCCGCTTTCGCCCGGTCGGGGTCGGTGTCGGCGATTACAGACAGGCCGACGACCAGCAGCTTGTCGGGACCGAGCACCTCGCGGGCTTGAGCGGTGAACTTCGCGGGCAGCCCGGCCGGCATTGCCCCGTCGGCGATTTCACCGGCCAGCGCAAGCATTTTCGGCCCGTTGGCGGCGATGACCCGCGGATACACCCCTTTCGGCACCGGTGGCCATACCGGGCTCTCCATCCGGTTCAGGTAGTCACGCATCGTGACCAGCGGAGAGCCGAACTCCTGCCCGGTGCTCGCGGCCTGCTCGGGATACCCGACCCCGAGGCCAACGACGACCCTGCCCGGATACGCCTGTGCCAGTTGGGCAGCCGCCGCGTGCATGGTCTGCGCCGGGCGGGCCCAGATATTAGCGATACACGTTCCGAACACCGTCCGCTCGGTGACAGCCAGCAACACACCGAGTTGCACGAACGCGTCTTTGCCAATGACCTCGTTGGTCCAAACAGCCTGATACCCAGCGTGTTCCAGCCGCCGCACGGCCTGACGCTGCAGATCGACGTGCGGAGAGCTGGTGAATGAGACCGGCAGACACACGCCAACCGGTCCCAGGGCCGCACGGGCCACGTCGACCGCCGCCGCCATCAACGATGTCCTTGGACGAAGTAGTGACCTTCCTCGAGATCCTCGATGAGCCCGGGTCCGTCGGGATGCCAATCGAGCACCTTCTGCGTCAGAGCGCTCGACGTGGGATTGTCGAGCATCCCGAAGACCGCGAGGAATCCGAAGTGCTCGCCCGCCCGTTCGTGGGAAATGCTCTGCACTGGCAGGTCCAGGTGACGGCCGATGACCGCCGCGATGTCGCGGAACGGCACGCCTTCGTCGGCGACACCGTGCAGCCTGGTCCCTGCCGGAGCCGCCTCGACCGCAAGCCGATACAGGCGCGCGGCATCGAGCGTGTGGACGCCGGGCCAGCGGTTGGAACCGTCGCCGACGTAGGCGGAGACACCTTTTTCGCGGGCGATGTCGATCAGGCGGTGAGCGAAGCCGTGGTGATCGAGTGTGCTGTGCACCAGCGGCGACAGTCGGACGACGGACGATCGCACGCCGCGTTCGGCCATGGCGATGGTCGCGTTCTCCGAGTCGATCCGCGGACCGCCCTCGGCGACATCGTTTTCCGTCGCGGTCCGTCCCTGCGCGACCGCCGCCAGCAACAGCGTTCCCGATGTGTTGACCAGCGGTCGGTCGGAGCCCGCCAGCACCTCACCCATTGCCTGGACCGCGCGCAGGTCGGTTTCGGCGGCGCCGACAAAGTCGTTATCGAAGTCGTGCCGGTAGGCCAAATGGATGACGCCATCGGATGCCGCGGCGGCGGTCCGCAGGCCGTCGAGGTCGGCGAGGTCGCCCCGGTGCACCGTGGCGCCCTTGGCCGTCAGCGCCGCCGCGGACGTGTCCGAACGGGCCAGGCCGGTCACGCGGTGCCCGGCCTCCAGGAGTTCGTCGACGACCGCCGAACCGATGTGTCCGCTCGCGCCGGTGACAAAGACGTGCATGTGGATCCCTTTCTGGTCGATGTCCTCAAGTCAATGACAGCGCACGAAGCCTGTCCAAGACCTGTTTCATATGGCGCGATGCAATTTAGGTATCACAGCAGCTCGCTTGCGCTATGCGCAGGCGGACGCCGAACGGATGGCTACACTTCAAGCATGACTGAATCGGCATTGCCGGTGGTGGATCTCGACCTACGCCTGGTCGGGTATTTCGTCGTGGTGGCCGAGCACCGACATTTCGGCCGCGCGGCCACCGCCCTGCGCGTCGCGCAGCCTTCGCTGAGCCGGCAGATCCGGCGGCTGGAACAGCAGTTGGGCGTGCGCCTGTTGGATCGCACGCCGCAAGGCACCCGGCTGACCGATGCCGGCGACGTGTTCTTGCCACGCGCGAAGGCGCTGCTGCGCTCGGCATCGCAAGCCGCAGCACAGGCCCGCGCAGCAGCCCAGCCCAGCCGAATCACGATCGGCTACACGTCGGGCCTGATCGTCACCCCGGCGGTGCGCGAGATGCGCCGCGAGCACCCGGACGCCGAAGTGCAAGTCTTGCACCTGGATTGGGATCAAGCGCGGGACGCGCTACTTGATCATCGAGTCGACGCGGTAGTGACACGACTGCCTTTTCCGACCGACCGACTGCACGTGACGATCCTCTATGACGAGCCCCGGGTGCTGGCGGTGTCGACCGATCATCGCCTGGCCGGCAGGCATTCGGTCACCCTCCAGGACATCGCCGACGAACCCATCCCACGGGTGCGCGGCTCCGATCCGACCTGGAGTGCCTTCTGGCGCGTCGATCCGCGCCCCGACGGGCGCCGCGCACCGGATGGTCCGTTCATCGAGGCGCTGGAAGACAAGTTCGAAGTCATCGCGGCCGGGCAGGCGGTCGCCATCACCGCCGGCTTTCACGGCAACAGCGTGCGGCCCGACATCGTCACAGTCCCGTTGGAGGGCGTCGAACCCAGCCACGTCGTATTGGCCAGCCGCGCCGATAATCGCAGCCGATTGCTGGCGGCCTTCCGCAAACTCGCCGAAGCTCACCTGACTGGCCCAGGAACGGATCAGCCCCCGGCCGGCTAGCGTCGGCGGCGGGCGGTAGTCCGACTGGTGTGGTGTGTCACTGCAGCGGTATGTCGTGTCCCGGTCCGCGTTCGTTGTCGGGTCGGGGGCCGAAGTAGCGACGGTCGGCTTCGGCGATGGCGACATCGTTGATGCTGGCTTCGCGTCGACGCATGAGACCGTTCTCGTCGAATTCCCATAGTTCGTTGCCGTAGCTGCGGTACCACTCACCACTGGGGTCGTGCCACTCGTATTGGAAACGAACGGCGATACGGTCTTCGCGGAATCCCCAGAGGCCCTTGCGTAGCACGTAGTCGAGCTCGTGCTCCCACTTGGCGGTGAGGAACTCAACGATAGCGTCGCGGCCGGTCAGGAACTGGTCTCGGTTGCGCCAAGCGGAATCTCGGGTGTACGCGCGGCTGACGAGGTGAGGATCTCGGGTGTTCCACGCGTCTTCTGCTGCTTGGACTTTCTGCAGCGCGCCGTTCAGGTCGAACGGTGGAAACGGTGGACGCTGTTCAGACATGCTGTGTTCCTTCGTGATTAGGCGTCGGTCAGTGCAGGATTGCGGGCGTACGGCATGTGGTCCGTCTCGCCCACTATGGGCACCGTTGCGGCGATTACCTCCTGCGATGTGAACTCCACCCGGCGCCCGGTGTGGGCGTCGTCGCCGGCAGTGGCTGGATCGCCCCAGCGCACCATCGCGGTGCCGGACAGCTGGAGCGTTGCGCCGCGCTGAAAGTCGGCGAACAGCAGCGCGGCAGTGGGGTCGACGGCAAGGTTGCCGAAGCTGTTGAACATGTTGTTGCCCGGATAGTCAGGCCACCACAGGCGATCGCTCATTACGCGGACGAAGCCGGCTGGGCCACCTCGATGTGAGGCATCGTTGCCGGAATCGGGATGGGTGGTACCTAGAAAGAATGTGTCTGCGGCCTGGATGAGGCGAATGTCTTCGGGCCGTAACGCGTCGGCGCGGAACACTTCTGGGCGGGTGTCGTGAGTGTGTGGTGAGCCGATGCGCAGGCGTCGCTGCTGAATATATTGCGGGCAGTTGCCGTAAGCCTGCTCGACATCGACCGACAGCGCGTCAACGCCCACAGCGGCGAGGATTCCGTTGATGCGCACCCGGCGCCGGGTGATGAAGTCGATGATGATCAGACCGATCGGCTGGCCGACGGGCAGCGTATGCAAAGGGTCTGTCGCGGGCGGCGTGGAGTTGATTAGCAGCCTGGTCGGTGACGCAACTTGCAAGAACCCGGGTCGCCCGAGCAGCGGCGAAACCCACAGGCGGCCCGCTCGGTCGCGGGCGGTGATTGCGGCGACCGTTGCCGTGGTGAGGAACGCGCCGATTCCCGCGCGTAACTCGCCGCGCGAGACCATCGACGCCAGCCGGGCAGCTTCCGCCAGCGCGCCGGCCCGCCGCTGGACGTCCAGCTCGCCGCTGTGGAATCCCGCAACGGCGAGCTGGCGGTTGTCTGTCATTGGTCAGCCTTTCGGGGTCACAGCGAGACGGCGGGCCAGTCGTTCTCGACGTGAGCCAAGACGTTGAAGTAGTTGGTAAGGATGTTGAGGGCGAGGTTGGCGACAATCTCGCCGATCTCCTCCTCGGTC
The DNA here is from genome assembly GCA_035642315.1 of Mycobacterium sp. Taxonomy (GTDB): domain Bacteria; phylum Actinomycetota; class Actinomycetes; order Mycobacteriales; family Mycobacteriaceae; genus Mycobacterium. The sequence goes on along the minus strand of DASQSQ010000388.1, from coordinate 1,602 downwards.
ACCCCGGCTTCGCGGGCCGCCTCGACGTCCGCATCGGCGACGTCGCCGGCGTTTTCGGCGATGTCGTTGGACAGTTTCAGCAAGGCCGCCACATGCGGGTCGTTCGACTTGCCGCGCCGTGCGTTGTCAAGCTCATCGGTATCAACCTTGGCGACGTTGGCGCCGATGAAAGTGTGCGCGGACAAGCAGTACTCGCAGCCGTTGAGCTGGGCAGTGGCAATGGCGAGGCGCTCGCGCACGCCGGGGGGCAACTTGCCGCCGGCGACCGCCCCGGACAATGCCAAATAGCCCTCGAGCAGGGCGGGGCTGTCGGCCATGACCTTGGTCATGGTGGGGATCAGGCCGAGGGACTTCTGTACTTGCGCCAACAGTTCGGCGGCCTTACCGGTCGCGGTATCGGGGTCGACGGGGGCGAAGCTCGTCATGGCGGGGTCCTTCCTTGATGCAATTCTCTAATGGATGTCACAGCGATATCCCGTTAGGAAACTACCATCGTCTTCTAACGGATGCAAGTGCAAATACCCGTGATAACATTTCCCCATGGCCAGTGAAACACCCGCGTGGGTGCTACCCGGCGAACCCCCACCCGTGCGCTTGATGAACACCATCTGGGCCGATACCGCTGGCGTCCACGACGACTTGACCACCCCCGCCGCGCTGCGCGATCTGATGGTCGCCGTCGACGACCATCACGCCGGCACGCTCAAAAGCCCCAGTCTTGAAGAGCTGGCCGAGGCCCGCCTGTTAAGAGACTCGCTACGCCGGCTGGCGGCTTTCTGCACCGACGATCCGCGTCCGGCCGCACAGTCACCGACCGGCAGCGTCGACGTGGCGGTTGCCGCGGTGAACAGGGCAGTTACGCATCGGCCCCACACGCAACTTGCCCTGCGGGATGATCGGCTCCACCGTGGCCACCCCCCGACCGCATCGCCTACCCGCGTCGCGCTGGCAGAGCTCGCACATGATGCGATCGACCTGCTCACCGGACCGACCGCGGCGAAGCTGCGCGCCTGCCATGCCCCAGGGTGCGTTCTCTACTTCGTCAAATCGCACCCCCGCCGCGAATGGTGCTCAGAAGCCTGCGGCAACCGTGCCCGTGCAGCACGCCACTACCGTCGAATCCGCGAACAAAGACGCTGACCCGCATCGGTTCGGGCCTGCGCGGATGGTCAGCCCTGGTCGCCCAGCCCCGGCGGCGGGCGGTAGTCCGGCTGGTAGCCGTCGACCCGGATCGGATTGCCGACGAGGCGGAAATCGCCCGCGTTGACGACGATTTCCGGCGTTGCCTGCAACGCTTCGGGCAACGTCCGCACCGCCGCCGCGGGCACACCCAGCGGACGCAGCCGGGCCTCCCAACTGGCGGCGGTATCGGTCCCGAGGGCCGCGGTGACGACGGCGAGCACCTCGTCACGCCGGGCAACCCTCTCGGCCATCTGCTCGAAGCCGTGTATGCCCGCCTCTGCGGCGAAGGATTTCCAGAAGCCGTCGTGGGTGATGAACAGCGCAAGGTAACCGTCGGCTGTTGGAAAGAGCTGGGCCGGAACGTAATACGAGTGTGCTCCGTGTTGCCTACGGGTCGGCTCGACACCGTTGTTGAGGTAG
>DASQSQ010000387.1:0-3347 GCA_035642315.1 Mycobacterium sp. | reverse complement strand
AGGAAGCGATACCGCTGGTCAGAGACATCACCTACGGCCTCATGGCCGACCGCGTCGTCATCAGCCCCGGTGTCGTGCACGTGGACTTGATCCCGTTGGCGATGACGCTGCTTCGCAAAGGCGGCATCTGTGTGCTTACCGGGATCACCCCATTCACCGAGCCGCCGGTTCCGATGGTCTTGCAGGAGATGACGCTGTCGGCCAAGCAGCTCAGAGGAGCGCTCTACGGCGGGCTGAATCCGCGCACGAGCGTGCCGATGCTGTTGTCGTTGTATCAGGCAGGCGCATTGAAACTCGACGAACTGGTCACCCGGCACTACCAGCTCGACCAGATCAACGAGGCGTTCGCGGACCTGCGTGAAGGGCGCAACATTCGCGGCATCATCGATTTCGCCGGCTTCTGAAGCCGAAAGTCACCAGGCGTAGTTCACTTTTGCCGCGACGTGTCTCCCGCTGATGCGGTCTGGGCGCACCTAAACTGACGGCTGATCCGGCAGGGAGGGTATCGACGCATCGGCGACAACTATGGCACCGGCCAGGCGAGCGGTCGGAGCGCTACAAAGCTGAGCAACGGACCGGCCGGGGTCTACCCCGCGCCGGTTCGCCGTGCTCGGCGCGCCCGATGGGTCGCTCCGCCAGTCGGTCGCCAGACGACCACCCGCGGTGGGGACGGTGATGGACGGTCGGCGCGCCGTCCCGGTATTCCAGCGCTGGATGGCGTGCGCGCACTGGCCGTTGCGCTGGTGCTCGCCGATCACGGCGGCATTCCCGGCATGGGGGGAGGATTCCTCGGTGTCGATGTGTTTTTCGTACTCAGCGGTTTCCTGATCACGTCGCTGCTGCTCGATGAACTGGGCCGAAGCGGCCGTATCGATCTGGGCGACTTCTGGATTCGGCGGGCCCGTCGGCTGCTACCGGCGCTGGTGCTGATGGTGTTGGCCGTCGCTATTGGGCGGCAGTTCTTCTCGCGTGAAGCCGTTGCCGGCCTGCGCGATGACGCCGTCGCCGCCTTCTTCTGGGTAGCCAACTGGATGTTCGTTGCCGACAAGACCGACTATTTCAGCCAAGGTGCTCCGCCCTCGCCGTTGCAGCACGCATGGTCGCTTGGTGTCGAGGAGCAGTACTACATCGTCTGGCCCCTGCTGCTGGTCGCGGTGGCGGTGACGCTGGCCGCGCGGGCACGCCGCCGGCAGGGGTGGGCCACCGTGGGCGGAGTTCGCTTGACGGTGTTCCTGCTGGCCGCGTTGGGTGCACTTGGATCCGCCGCGGCCGCCATCCTGCTGGCATCCGACGGCAGCCGTGACCGCGTCTACTTCGGCACCGATACCCGAGCACAGGCGTTGTTGGTTGGCGCTGCGGCGTCGGCACTATTGGTGGGCGACTGGCCCGCGCTGAACCGCGGGTGGTCGCTGCTCCGGTCGCGGTGGGCCAAGTGGATCGCTCGGGTGCTGCCGGTGATCGGGCTGGCGTTGTTGGGGTTGGCCACCCATTACGCCACCGGCAGCGCTCACGAATTCCACGACGGCCTGCTCACTGCGGTGGCCATCGCCGCGGTGCTTGTGATCGCCCCGGTGGCGCTGGACCAGCGCGGACCCGTCGCCGCCGTGCTGGCGTGGCGTCCGCTGGTCTGGCTGGGCACCATCTCCTACGGCGTCTACCTGTGGCACTGGCCGATCTTTCTGGTGCTCAACGGTGCGCGGACCGGGTGGTCTGGACTGTCGTTGTTCGGGGTCCGGTGTGCCGCCACGCTGGCGGTGTCCATCGTGTCGTGGTGGGCGATCGAGCGGCCGGTCAGGAGATGGCGACCGGTGCTGGTGCCGCTGCTGCCGCTGGCCGGGGCCACAGCCGCGACCGCCGCCGCCGTGACGATGGTGGTGGTTCCGGTCACGCCAAGACACGGCGGCGGGCCAGTCAACAGCAGTTTGCCCCCGGGCGTGTCGCAGGTCGCGGTGGTGTCGCCGTCCCCGCCGAAGGAACCCCGACCGGCGCACGCCGTCGCGCAGCGAGATCCGCATCGGCCGTTCACCGTGTCGGTCTTCGGCGATTCGATCGGCTGGACCCTGATGCATTACCTGCCGCCCACACCGGGCTTCCAGTTCGTCGACCACACCGTCATCGGCTGCAGCTTGGTGCGCGGCGGCCCGTACAGCTATCTCGGCCAGACGTTGGATCAGAAAAGCGAGTGTGAGGCGTGGCCGGGCACATGGAGATCGGAGATCGCTGCCGACCGGCCCGACGCCATACTGCTCGTCGTCGGGCGTTGGGAAACAGTGGACCGGGTCAACGAGGGAAAGTGGACCCATATCGGTGACCCGGTGTTCGACGCATATCTGACCGGTGAATTGGGCCGTGCGGTCGACATTCTCAGCGCCAGCGGTGCTCGGCTGACCGTGGCCAACCTGCCCTATAGCCGGCGGGGTGAACGCCCGGACGGGAGCTTGTACCCAGAGGATCAACCCGATCGGGTGAAAGAATGGAACACGTTGTTGAATAGAACCATCGACCACCACGCAGGCGTAAAGATTCTGGACCTAAACAAAAAGCTCTGCCCGGACGGCGTTTACACCGCCGATGTCGACGGCATCCAGGTGCGCAGCGACGGCGTACACCTCACCCCCGAGGGCGTGCAGTGGCTGACGCCGTGGCTCGAGAAATCGCTGAGATAGCTGCAGCTACGTCCCGACGCGACAGCTGATCTCCATGCTGTCAGTCTCGCGGGCGGCGAAATTCACACTCACGTAGCCATTCTCGGCGTTGCGAACGTACTCGAGATAGGGCTGCGCATCTGCCATCTCGGTATTGTCGGCAACGACGAGGGCTCCTGGTGACAGATGCGGTTCGATCAGCTTGATCACCGGGAGATACAGCTCCTTCCAGCCGTCGAGCAGAACGAAACCGACCGGCCCTTCGATATCGGCGAGCGTGGAAAGCGCGTCGCCTTCAAGGATGGTGATCAGGTCGTCCAACCCGGTGTCAGCGAATGTCCGCGTGGCAGCAGCGATCTTGTCCGCGCTGAGCTCGGTGGTCAATACTCGGCCGCTTCCGTTGTCGCGCACCGCTGACGCAAGATGCAGTGCCGAAATGCCAAAGGACATACCGAATTCCACAATGGTTCCGGGACGAGTCGCCCGTACCAGCGAGTACAGCAGTCGGCCGGCCTCCGGGGTTACCGGGATGAAGAAGGCGCTCATCGCGTCGGCGCGCTCTTGTGCGGTCCTCGATTTGGACATCGCGCCGCGCATATCGCGCAACTTCGGCGTTTGTTCCCTCGTCTCGGCGTACATCCTGTCGAGCGTGGCTGCGACTCGGGGATCCTGCAGTGTGGTGGCCATACCGTGAAGCCTAGG
>DASQSQ010000386.1:0-6059 GCA_035642315.1 Mycobacterium sp. | reverse complement strand
GTGCTGGGAGACCGAAAGCGCACCAATCAGATTGAGTTCAATGATTTTGCGGTTGAACTTCGCGCTGGCCTCCGCGGTCAGCACGTAGGGCGAGCCGCCAGCGTTGTTGACGACGACGTCAAGACGGCCGTGCCGGTCGATGATCGCGTCGATCAGTGCCTTGACCGCGTCGTCGTCGCGGACGTCGCAGGAGTGAAACTCGTAGGGCAGACCCTCGACCGCGCGCCGCGCACAAGTCACGACGGTGGCACCCTGCCCGGCGAAGACTGAGCTGATGCCGGCGCCGACCCCCCGAACGCCGCCGGTCACCAACACGACCCGGCCGTCGAGCCCGAAGCTAATCGCAGGGCCTCCTTCGGCATGAGTCACTGTGCTAGCGTACCAAGCAAGTGCTTGCTTAGGTAATCGTCCCCCAAGGAAGTGGCCGAGGATCTCGATGACAATCACGTCACGCACCACCGAACCCGGGATAGTCGCGGTCACCGTCGACTACCCCCCCGTCAACGCCATCCCGTCGCGCGGCTGGTTCGAATTGGCAGACGCGCTGACCGCCGCCGGCGACAACCCGGAGACGCACGCGGTGATCTTGCGTGCCGAGGGCCGCGGCTTCAACGCCGGGGTGGACATCAAGGAGATGCAGCGCACCGAGGGTTTCACCGCGCTGATCGACGCCAACCGCGGCTGCTTCGCCGCCTTCCGGGCAGTTTACGAATGCGCGGTTCCGGTAATCGCCGCAGTCAACGGCTTCTGCGTCGGCGGCGGCATCGGCCTGGTGGGCAACGCCGACGTGATCGTGGCCTCCGAGGGCGCCACCTTCGGGCTGCCCGAGGTCGAACGCGGCGCGCTGGGCGCGGCGACCCACCTGTCCCGGTTGGTGCCGCAGCACCTGATGCGGCGACTGTTCTTCACCGCGGCCACCGTTGACGCCGCCACCCTGCAGCACTTCGGCTCGGTGCACGAGGTGGTGCCGCGCGAGGAACTCGACGAAGCCGCGCTGCGGGTCGCACGCGACATCGCCGCCAAGGACACCCGAGTGATTCGGGCGGCCAAGGAAGCGCTGAACCTCATTGACGTTCAGCGGGTCAACTCCAGTTACCGCATGGAGCAAGGCTTTACCTTCGAGCTCAATCTTGCCGGGGTCGCCGACGAGCATCGCGACGCGTTTGTGAAGAAGTCATGACCGACAAGAGAACCACTCTCGATGAGGCCGTCGCGGAATTGCGCAGCAGTATGACCATCGGCATCGGCGGCTGGGGGTCGCGGCGCAAGCCGATGGCGTTCGTGCGGGCCATGCTGCGCACGGACGTCAAGGATCTGACCGTAGTCACTTATGGCGGGCCGGATTTGGGGCTGCTGTGCTCGGCCGGCAAGGTGCGACGGGTGTACTACGGGTTCGTCTCGCTGGACTCGCCGCCGTTCTACGACCCCTGGTTCGCCAAAGCCCGCACCACCGGATCCATCGAGGCTCGGGAAATGGACGAGGGCATGCTGCGCTGCGGATTGCAGGCCGCGGCGCAGCGGCTGCCGTTCCTGCCGATCCGCGCCGGGCTGGGCAGTTCGGTCCCGGACTTCTGGGCGGGCGAACTGCAGACGGTCACCAGCCCGTATCCGGCGCCGGGCGGCGGACACGAAACGCTGATCGCGATGCCGGCGCTGCGACTGGACGCCGCCTTTGTGCATCTCAATCTTGGTGACTCCCAGGGCAATGCCGCATACACCGGGATCGACCCCTACTTCGACGATCTGTTCTTGATGGCCGCCGAGAAGCGCTACCTGTCAGTGGAGCGCGTCGTCCCCACCGACGAGCTCATCAAAGCGGTGCCGCCGCAGGCACTGCTGGTGAACCGGATGATGGTCGACGCCGTGGTGGAAGCCCCCGGAGGAGCCCACTTCACCACGGCGGCACCGGATTACGGCCGAGACGAGAAGTTCCAACGCCACTACGCCGAGGCAGCCTCGACCGACGAGGGGTGGCAGCAATTCGTGCAGACCTATCTGTCGAGCGGCGAACCCGACTATCAGGAGGCCGTCCGCAAGTTTGGAGCGTCATCATGAGCACCCGAGCCGAAGTCTGTGCCGTCGCTTGCGCCGAGTTGTTCCGAGACGCCGGCGAAATCATGGTCAGCCCGATGACCAACATGGCCTCGGTCGGCGCGCGACTGGCGCGCCTGACCTTCTCCCCTGACATCCTGCTCACCGACGGTGAGGCACAACTGCTGGCGGACACCCCGGCGCTGGGCGCGTCCGGAGCCGTGGAGGGCTGGATGCCGTTCGGCCGGGTATTCGAGACTCTCGCCTGGGGGCGTCGACATGTGGTGATGGGCGCCAATCAGGTTGACCGCTTTGGAAATCAGAACATTTCGGCGTTCGGTCCGCTGCAGCATCCGACCCGGCAGATGTTCGGCCTGCGGGGCGCGCCCGGCAACGCGATCAACCACGCCACCAGCTACTGGGTGGGCAACCACTCCAAGCGGGTGTTCTGCGACGCGGTCGACGTGGTCTGCGGCGTCGGCTGGGACAAGGTGGACACCGATAACCCGGCGTTCCGGTTCGCCAACACCTACCGAGTGGTGTCCAATCTCGGCGTGTTCGACTTCGGCGGACCGGACCAGACGATGCGGGCCCTGACGTTGCACCCGGGTGTTTCAGCCGATGACGTCCGGGACAACACCTCGTTCGACGTGCACGGCCTCGCCGACGCGGACGAAACCAGGCTGCCGACCGACGACGAGTTGCGCCTGATCCGCGAGACCATTGACCCTAAAGCCCTGCGGGATAAAGAGATACGCTGATGAGATTGCGCACGCCGCTGACGGAGCTGGTCGGTATCGAGCATCCGGTGGTGCAAACCGGGATGGGATGGGTGGCCGGCGCCCGGCTGGTCTCGGCGACCGCCAACGCCGGCGGATTGGGCATCTTGGCGTCAGCAACCATGACGCTCGACGAACTGGCTACCGCGATCGGAAAGGTCAAGGCCGCCACCGACAAGCCGTTCGGCGTCAACATCCGCGCCGATGCCGGCGACGCCGAGGACCGAGTGGATCTGATGATCCGCGAGGGCGTCAAGGTCGCGTCCTTCGCGTTGGCGCCGAAGCAAGAGTTGATCAGCAGGCTGAAAGATGCTGGTGCGGTGGTGATTCCGTCGGTCGGTCTTGCCAAGCATGCACGCAAGGTGGCCTCCTGGGGCGCCGACGCGGTCATCGTGCAGGGCGGCGAGGGTGGTGGACACACCGGGCCGATCGCCACGACGCTGCTGTTGCCGTCGGTGCTGGACGCCGTGAGCATCCCGGTCATCGCAGCGGGTGGCTTCTTCGACGGTCGCGGCCTGGCCGCAGCGTTGTCTTACGGAGCGGCCGGCGTGGCCATGGGCACCCGGTTCTTGCTCACGTCCGATTCCACCGTGCCGGACGCAGTCAAGCAACGCTATCTGCAGGCAGGACTGGACGGGACCGTCGTCACCACCCGCGTCGACGGCATGCCGCACCGCGTATTGCGCACCGGGCTGGTCGAGAAGCTGGAAAGCGGTTCGCGGGCAAGGGGCTTCACCGCGGCGGTTCGCAATGCGGTGAAGTTCAAGAAGATGTCACAGATGACCTGGGCGTCGATGATTCGCGACGGCCTGGCGATGCGGCACGGCAAGGAGCTCAGCTGGTCGCAAGTGGTGATGGCCGCCAACACCCCGATGTTGCTGAAAGCCGGCCTGGTCGAGGGCAATACCGACGCCGGCGTGCTGGCTTCCGGCCAGGTGGCCGGCATCGTTGAGGACCTGCCGTCGTGCGAAGCGCTGATTCAGACGATCGTCGCCGAGGCTGTCAAACACCTGCAGTCGGCGTCCGCCTTCGTGCAGTGACCGCTCACCCGTAGTTAGGACTCCACGACCATCAACGTGTGTCCGGTCGGGTCGCGGAACCAGAACATCGGTGGAACCGGCTCGCCCATTCGCGACACCTGCTCATCGACGTCGACGCCGAGTTCCTTCATCGCCGTGTGGGTGGCGTCGATGTCGTTGGTGTGCAGTGTGATACCGGTGACGGCCGGCTGCACCCCTCCGCTGTCCGGCGGTGGTGGAGCAAGCGCGATGCCGGTGTTGCCCTCGGGTGGGTAAACCTCGATCCACCGGTAGCCGCCACCGAACGGCTGATCGGTTCGCTTCTCGAACCCGAGCGACTCGTAGAACGCGACCGCTTTGTCCTGCTCGACTGTCGGCACGCACACCAGGCTCATCGTCGTCAGGCCGGTTGTCGTGGTGGTCATCTTGCTCCTTCTGGTTGGGCGGTTCCATATGCTTTGGCGATGTCCCGCGAGCCGGCCCACCGGCCGTAGGTAGGGGACTGCGGCCAGCCGTCCGGTGAGTCTTGCCACTCCTCCTGACGGCCGTACGGCAGTAGGTCGATCAATGCGAACGAATGACCCAGCTGTTCGCATCCACGCCCGTTGGTGTGCCAGGTGCGATACACCTTATCGCCTGTGCGCAGAAAGACATTCACGGCGAATCCACCGCCCGGCGGGGCGTCGACGTCAGCGCCAAAGGGGCTGTTGGCGGTCGAGTACCAGGTCATCCGATTACCCACCCGCCGTTTGTAGGCGAGCGCTTCGTCAATCGGTCCCTGCGTGACGATGACGAACCGGGCGTCATAGTTGTCCAGGAACTCCAGCCGGGTGAACTGGGAGGTGAAGCCGGTACAACCTGGGCACTGCCATTCCTCGTCCGGGAACCACATGTGGTTGTAGACGATCAGCTGCCTCTTACCGTCGAACACGTCGGCCAGCCGAACCGGTCCGTTCTCGGATTCCAGTACATAGTCTGGCATCTCGACCATCGGCAACCGTCGCCGCTGCGCGGCGATCGCGTCCAGCTCACGGGTGGCCGCCTTTTCCCGGACACGCAATGCATCCAATTCGCGCTGCCAGGTCTCGTGGTCTACGACGGGCGGTAATCCTGCGGTAGTCACGACAATCCTCCCCTTTTGCGATGTTCACGCCGTCGACATGGTAATGTTCACACCGTACACTTTGGGCCCGAGGAGGGTCAAGGGTTGGCGACTTTGAAGAGCGGTTACCACCACGGGGATTTGCGCGCGGCGTTGATCGATGCCGGCCTGCAATTGACCCGAACTGGCGGACCGGAAGCGCTGACCATCCGGGAAGCAACCCGGCGCGTTGGAGTTTCGCCGAACGCGGCATACCGTCACTTCGCCGACCGCGAGGCACTGCTACAGGCCGTTGCAACCGCGATCCAGCTTCGGATGACGGCGAGGATGCGGACCTCTGTGCGCCGACGCGGCTCGACTGAGCTGCTGCGGGCTGTCGGTATTGGCTACATCAAGTTTGCGCTAGACGAGCCAGGATGGTTCGCGGTCGCATTCTTCGGAGTCGACCAGTCCGACGAAACAGCCAGTGCCCCGCCATATCTGGCCTTGGTCGAGGCGCTCGACGCGATGGCTGACTCCGGCGCTCTGTCACCCGAACGACGCGAAGGCGCCGAGTGGCCCTGCTGGTCGGCCGTGCACGGGTTCGCCGAACTGGCCCTGCACGGGCCACTGCGGGGCATGAGCCGCCGTCAGGTGGAGTTGTTGGCCGGCCGCACGGTCGATGACATCGTCGCGGGCGTTACAGCCATTCCATGATCGCGGCGTTGACGGTCTCGCCTCGTTGATCTCCGCGGTCCCGGGAAAAAGTTTTTTCCAAAAAAGCCTTAGAGTAGGGTTAGAACCCGGCGTGGTGGGTATGAGAAACGTTCTTGAATCCACTTAGAGGCGTCTTTGGATCGGCGCCTCTAGATCACAGAAGGGGCTCATAATGGCTGGAAACCGCGGTATCGGCACCGGGGGGCACCGCCAAACACGCAACACCAAGGGGCGTCGACGCGCACGTGCGGTGGGGGCGGGTACGGCTGCCGGGGCATTTTTAGCATTCGGGATGACGCCGCTGGCCGCGACGCCCAGCGCGCATGCCGACGATTTTGGTCTCGGGGACCTCATCGCCAACCTCGTCACCGGAGGCACGGCAGGTCTTGTGGATCGCTCAGCGTTTGATCTGGGTAGTCTCGTGGAGCCCGG
>DASQSQ010000385.1:0-3871 GCA_035642315.1 Mycobacterium sp. | reverse complement strand
CTTCGTGGAGTGCAGTCGGCTGCGCGACGGCCGCCCCGATGGTGACGTGACGCCGTATGAACCGGTCTTCTTCCCGTTCGATCCGGATCTCGACGACGACGATGACCTGCAGCGCCGACCGGTGCGGCGAAGCGATAGCGGCCCGGATGTGGAGGAACGCTACGTCGTCACGCCCGGTGGGGCGGTCGAGGTAACGCTCACGACGCGACCGGCGCATCTGAGCCGGACGTTCCGCCTGGAGCGGCACGACCTCGCCACCGCATGACGCCCGCGTCGTTCACGGCGCGGCGTCGAGGTCAGGCGTCCAGGCCACCCCGTTGATGTGACTGCCGCCGTCGACGAACAGCGTGTTGCCGGTCAGGTAGCGGCAGCCCTCACCGGCCAGGAACGTTCAGATCGATGACCTGCTGAAACCCGGCCAGGTCGCCGTCGAGAAACTCGTGGCTGTGCGTATTCGCGCCCGCCACCAAGATCAGCAGGCCCACTTCGAGCCCGGAGGTCGCCGCCGCGATGCTCTCGCAGGCATCGGGAGCGCTCAGATCGGCCTGCACGGTGCGTACCTCACCACCATGCTGGCGACAGCGCTCGGCGGTGTGCTGCAACGGGTCGGGTTTGCGGGCGACCAGCACCAGGTTCAAACCCGCCTCGGCGAGCAACTGCGCAAATTCGGCGCCGACACCCTCTGAACCGCCCGCGACCAGCGCCCACGGCCCGTACTTGGCGGTATCGATCACCGGGTTGACGAGCGGTTACGTGGTGGTGTGCACGATCAACACGTCGACCTTGGCGCGGCGCGAGACGTTGGCGGGCACCGATCCCAGCAGTCTGCCCGCGATCGTGCTGAGGCCGACGTTGCCGACGACGAGCAGATCGGCGTCGACCTCCTCGGCCAGTCCGACCAGTGCGTCGACCGGGGCGCCGACGACCGACCGTTCTTCGACGTTCTTGGCGCCGGCAGCGAGGGCCCGGTCCTTGGCCTCACGCAGGATGGCGTAAATCGGAGCGCTGCCCGACACCTTGTAGCTTTCGTCCTTCAGGGCGTCGGCCGCCCGCTGGTCGTCGTGTTGGGGTAGGTATGCCGACGCCACGATCAGCTTCGCGTCCGCCCCGGCGAGGGTGCCCGCCCGTTCTACCGCGCGCAGCGACGAGTCCGACCCGTCGGTTCCTACCACCACGGTCCGATAGGCGCTCATTTACCCTCCCAGTTGTCGGTTGCTACGCCAACCCAAGACAGTATCGCTTTGCCTGATCAAGATGGTCCGATTTGAGACACGCCGACGCAGCGCTGATTACACCGTACCCGCAGGCACCGGACCCCCACGGATCCCAATTTCACCGGCTCCTACGCGGAATAGCATCCAGATGCGCTTAAATCCCTTGGCGTGCAGAATATTACGCCTACCACGCCGCGAGAGGCCAGCTTGCCGAGGGTCTTATCGATCAGCCGAACGGTTTGTGACCAGGCCCTTCGGGTAATCAGATTCACCACTGAACCTTTACAGTGACACACATCATGATCGTCCCGATACTCGACGAGCCCAAGACGGCTGTCGCCGCGAGCGACTCGCGTCCACGGCACCGCGGCAGGCTGCTCGACCCGCTTGCGGTCGCGCTGCTGGCCGCCGTCGTCGGCAACGTCGCCGCAAGCCGGCCGTCGCTGTGGTTTGACGAGAGTGCGACCATTTCCGCCTCGGTGAGCCGCTCGTTGCCCGAACTGTGGCGGTTGCTGGGCCATATCGACGCCGTGCACGGCTTGTTTTACCTGCTGATGCACGGCTGGTTTGCTGTCTTCCCACCGACCGAGTTCTGGTCGCGGGTCCCCAGTTGTCTGGCAATCGGCGTCGCGGCAGCCGGCGTGGTCGTCTTCGCCAAGCTGTTCTCGTCGCGGACCATCGCGGTGTGCGCAGGCGTCGTTTTCGCGATCCTGCCGCGGGTGACGTGGGCCGGCGTCGAAGGCCGCTCCTATGCCTTGACGGCGGTTGCCGCAGTCTGGTTGACCGTGCTGCTGGTCACCGCGATACGGCGAAACAGGTGGTGGCTGTGGCTGCTGTACGCCCTGGCGTTGATGACGTCGATACTGATCAACATCTACCTGGTGTTGCTGGTACCGACCTACGCCGTGATCACACCATTGCTGCGGCGGCAAAAGTCCGTAGTGCTCTGGTGGGCCATCACGTCAGCGGCGGCGGTGGGCGCCATGACGCCGTTCATGTTATTCGCGCATGGCCAGAGCTTTCAGGTCGCCTGGATCTCGAGGCTCAGTTGGCACACCGTGCTCGACGTCGTGCAACACCAATATTTCGACAACAGTGTCCCATTCGCGATCCTGGCGGCGCTTATTTTCGTTGCCGCGCTGACGATTCGGTTGACGGGTCGGTGGGCACCCGACGACACCCGCCTTGTAATGATCATCTGCGCGGCTTGGATCGTGGTGCCCACCACCATCAGCCTGATTTACTCTGCGTTCGAACCGTTCTACTACCCGCGGTATCTGTTCTTCACCACGCCTGCGATGGCGCTGATACTGGCCATCTGCATCGTTGCGGTCGTCAGTAAGCCGCGGTGGATCGCCGTTGTCCTGGTTGCGCTCACCGTGGCCGCTGCACCGAATTACGTTCTCTCGCAACGGCAGCGATACGCCAAAGAAGGTTGGGACTACAGCGACGTCGCTGACGTGATCAGCGCCCATGCCGCGCCTGGTGACTGCCTGCTAGTCGACAACACGGTCGGCTGGCTGCCCGGGCCGATCCGCGCGCTGCTCGCCGCGCGTCCCGCGGCCTTCCGGCCGTTGAACGACGTGGGACGTGGCGTTCCTGCGCCCAAGCGGGAAACGTTGTGGGACGGCCATGTGGCGGTATGGCTGGTCGTGGGCCGGCTGTACCAATGCAGCACGCTGTGGACGATTTCCACGCATGACACGACGCTGCCGAATCACCAAAGCGGGAAATCGCTGCGACCTGGACGCGCGCTGGGACGTGCGCCCGCTTATTTGACGCCGCGGCTGGTTGGGTTTCGCATCGTCGAGCGCTGGCAGTTCCACCGGACCCAGGTGATTAAGTCGGTTCGGTGAAGACGGCCGGTTCTACAGCGCTGACAGGAAATCCGTTACCAGGTTGCTGAAGTCGGCTAGCGCGGTGCTCGGATCCAATAGTCCGGCGAGATCCGTTGCGACTGTGCTCAGATCCGGCAGACCCAACGAGGCCCCGTCTACCAGGCTGTCGACTGCTGAAGCCGCGGCCGCGGGTGCGGGGGCACCGATGTCGGTTGCGATGGATTGCAGCGCCAGGATGATGTTCTCGAAGCTGCCGAAGCCCACGCTCGGTCCGGTGAGCAGCCCGCCGGAGGGATCGAGCGTGCAGGCATCACACTCAATCGGATAGCCGTTGAGGAACCCGCCGAGGACGGTGGACAGTCCATTGGCCAGGTCGTTGGACAAGCCGGTGAGGTTCCCATCGGCCAGATCGTTGGCGATGTTGTCGCCCACGGCTCCGAACGCGACCGTCTCCGCATTCGGCGCGTAGAGCAAGGACAGCACGATTAACAGCAGTGGGAGCTCGTCGTGGCCGACGGCGCTGATATTGCCGGTGATACCCGCGAGGATCGGCGAGATTCCTTCAGCCAGGGGTAGGCCGGCACCAATCACACCGTTCAGCAAATATTGTTCTGGGCCCACTACCGCGTCGAAGACGTCGCCGGTGGTGAGATCGGTGAACGCGGTCTGCAGAACGGCCGGCAAGCCCTGGAACGTGCTTTCCAGGGCGCTGCTGACGCCTTGCAGCGCTGTCGTCAGGTCCTGCGCGTAACCAGCCTGGTTGATCATCATCTGCGTCAGGACCGGGAACGGGTCCGCGGCCCACTGCGCTTGCAGTGC
>DASQSQ010000384.1:0-2571 GCA_035642315.1 Mycobacterium sp. | reverse complement strand
CAGTGAACGTCGACGCGCGACAAGCCTGCCTTGCTCGCCGACGTCATCGCTTCGCAAGAGGATATGACGCTCAAAGATGTTGTAAACGCCATCGATACAGACAAACAGGCTGGCGTAGACCATCACCGGGACGGCGGCGAGCTTCGTCTGGGCCATCCACGCCGTTGTGAAGGGCAGCAGGGATACCAGGAACAGGTGGATGAAGTTGACCCAGATGAGACCCAGTGACGGGCTACCCAGGATTCGCGTCAGGTTGTGATGGTTGATCCAGATGATTGCGACGAAGACGTAACTGACCACGTAGCTGATCGCGGTAGGCCACAAGTCGAACAGGGCCGAGAATCGCGTCGAGTCAGGCGGTTTGAGTTGCAACACCATGATCGTGACGATCACCGCGAAGACGGCGTCCGAGTACGAGGACATCCAGTCGGCGGTGGCACGCGGCGAGGAGATCCCGCGCAGTGGAAAAGGCTACGCCGTCTCCGGGTTTAGCGCCTCGCCGTAGATGCTGCTGACCCAGATATGGGCAAGGGTGTCGACGACGCGGTCGCGGTCGACGGCCGCTTGCTCAGCAGAGAGGGCGGCCATCATGGTGCGTTCGTTCATCTGATTCAGCGAGGTGGCCAGGTCTATCGCCGGGATGGTCTCCGGCGCCGCGCCGCGCGCCCGTTCCGCGCTGATCAGTGCGGCCGTCTGGTTGATCCACTTCTGCATGAAGCCCGACCACACTGCGCGGACCTCGGGGCTGCTTGCCACCGCCTCCGCGCCGGCCCGGGCCACCGCGCGATGTGAGTTGAAGGCAACGAAAAAGGCTTTAATGCCGGCGCGCCAAACCCGTCGGGGATCCGCAGGTAGCCGTTGCGCCGCGCCCTCGTACTCCGCGTCTGCGCCCATGATCATTGGCTCGAGCAGCGCCAGCAGCAAAGCCTCTTTCGACTTGAAATAGAAGTAGAAGGTCGGTCGGGAGAGGCCGGCGCCCCTGGCCAGGTCGTCGACGGAGATGTCAGCGAAGGAGCGTTCTTCCAGAAGCCGCTCGGCGGTCGCCAGAATCGCCTGCTCGCGATCGTCGCCCGATGGGCGTGCCGAGCGACGCCCCCTGGCGTTGCGGCTGGAGCTGACGGTGGTCACGGTCGGTACTTTACACGGTGTTGAGAAAATCAACAGGGTGTTGACTCACTCAACATGGTGTTGATACCGTGGCGCCATGACTGAACACCTCGACGTCCTCATCGTCGGCGCCGGCATCTCCGGCATCAGCGCCGCCTGGCACCTGCAGGACCGCTGCCCGTCCAAGAGCTATGCGGTCCTTGAGCGCCGCGACGATCTTGGCGGCACCTGGGACCTGTTCCGCTACCCGGGCATCCGCTCCGACTCGGACATGTTCACGCTGGGATTCCGCTTCAAGCCGTGGGAGTCGGCTCAGTCGATCGCCGAAGGCGCGTCGATCAAGGCCTATATCAAGGAGGCCGCGGCGGAGAACGGAATCGCGAACCACATCCGCTACCGCCACCGGGTGGTGGCCGCCGAATGGTCCGACGCCGACAACCACTGGATCGTCACGACGGACAACGACGGCCGACAGGAAGAGATCACCTGTTCGTTCTTGTTCGCCTGCAGCGGCTACTACAACTACGACGAAGGCTACTCGCCGGAATTCGAAGGCGTCGAAGACTTCCAGGGCACGATCGTGCATCCCCAGCACTGGCCCGAGGACCTCGACTACGCCGGCAAGAGGGTCGTCGTCATCGGCTCCGGCGCCACCGCGGTGACGCTGATTCCCGCGTTGGTGGACTCCGGCGCCGGTCACGTCACCATGCTGCAGCGCTCGCCGACCTACATCGGCTCGCTGCCGCTGATCGATCCCGTCGCTGAGCGGGCCAACCGTTGGCTGCCGGCCCGTGCCGCGCACGTCGTGAACCGTTGGAAGGCAATCGCTTTCAGCACCGCCCAATACCAGCTTTCCCGAAAATTCCCCGCCTACATGCGCAAGACCCTGCTGACGATGGCGAAGCGACGGCTGCCCGAGGGCTACGACGTGGAGAAGCATTTCGGCCCGAGCTACAACGTGTGGGACCAGCGGTTGTGCCTGGCGCCCAACGGTGACTTGTTCAAGACCATCCGTAAGGGCCAGGCCGACGTTGTCACCGACACCATCGACCGGTTCACCAAGACAGGCATCAAGCTCAGCTCCGGTGACGAGTTGCAAGCCGACATCATCATCACTGCAACGGGTTTGAACATGCAGCTGTTCGGTGGAGCCAAGATCCGGCGCAACGGCATGCCGGTCGAACTCAACGACTTGATGGCCTACAAGGGCATGATGCTGACCGACATGCCGAACATGGCGTTCACCATCGGCTACACCAACGCGTCCTGGACGCTGAAGGCGGACCTGGTGTCAGAGTTCGTGTGCCGTGTGCTCAATTACATGGATTCGCAGGGCTTCGAGACCGTGGTGCCACAACATCCCGGCGACTCCGTGGACGAACGTCCGCTGATGGATTTCACACCGGGATACGTGCTGCGGGCACTGGACTACCTGCCCAAGGCGGGTTCCGTCAGCCCGTGGCG
>DASQSQ010000383.1:0-2070 GCA_035642315.1 Mycobacterium sp. | reverse complement strand
GGATTGCGCTCGATTAACCGCCCGAATGCATGATGTCGGCACCCTCCGGCACCGTGCAGTCCTCGCTGTCGGCTAGCCAGCCCTCCGGCAGGGCCACCCGGGACGGTGATCCCTGGCGCCCGCGCGGGCCGGTGGCTGCGGTCGGGAATGGCACGCTGGGGTCCAGCTTGTCCAGCAGAACGTCGAGTTCGGCGCGTGTTTTGACCAGCGCCAGAGCCCGTCGCAATTCGGATCCGGCGGGGAAGCCATGCAGGTACCAGGCGATGTGCTTCCGCAGATCGCGCATACCCTTGTCTTCGCCGAAGTGCGCGGCGAGCAGCTCGCCGTGCCGGCGGATGATGTCGGCGACCTCCCCGAGATTGGGCGGCGCAGGTGGCGGGCTGGCGGTGAACGCGGCCGAGAGCTCGGCGAACAGCCAGGGCCGGCCCAGGCAGCCACGACCGATGACGACGCCGTCGCACCCGGTCACGGCCATCATGGTCAACGCGTCGCTGGCTTCGAAGATGTCGCCGTTGCCGAGCACCGGGATCGTCCGCACATGCTGCTTGAGCTGGGCGATCTGCTCCCAATCCGCGTTCCCGGAATAGCGCTGGGCTGCGGTGCGGGCATGCAGCGCGACCGCGGCGGCGCCTTCGGACTCCGCGATCATGCCCGCGTCGAGGTGGGTGTGGTGGGCGTCGTCAATGCCGATCCGGAACTTGACGGTCACCGGGATGTCGGTGCCCTCGGCGGCGCGCACCGCCGCCGCGACGATCTGACCGAACAGCCGGCGCTTGAACGGCAGCGCCGCCCCGCCGCCGCGGCGGGTGACCTTGGGCACCGGGCAGCCGAAATTCATGTCGATGTGATCGGCCAGGCCGTCGTCGGCGACCATCTTCACCGCCGCATATGTCGTCGCGGGATCCACGGTGTAGAGCTGCAGCGACCGCGGCGACTCGTCGGCGGAGAACGCCGTCATGTGCATGGTCACCGGATGCCGCTCGACAAGGGCACGCGCGGTCACCATCTCGCAGACGTAGAGGCCGCTGACCGTTCCGACGCGCGCTTGTTCGAGTTCGCGGCACAGCGTGCGGAAGGCGACGTTCGTTACGCCGGCCATGGGAGCCAGCACCACCGGGCTCGCCAGCGCGATAGGACCGATGCGCAAGCCGGCTACCGCCTGCTCAGGGTCAGCTTGCCCTCGGTTTTGTGCAGCTGTCGGGCGGTCATCTTCAGATCGCCCCTGCGGGCCTCTCGCTCCAGCTGACGCTGCTTGGAGATCTCGAACTTGTCGCAGGCCACCTCGAGCTCTTTGATCAGCACGGCAAGGTCGTCGCGCTCCCGGGCAGCCTGTCCGCTGAAGTCCTCGCGCTCGAAGATGCGCCACTTCTTCAATACCGGCATCACCACCTCGTCGAGGTGAATGCGCGGGTCGTAGACGCCGCCGACGGCGATCATCACTGCTTTGCGGCGAAACTCCGGCACCGAGAATCCGGGCATCTTGAAGTTGCGCAGCACCCGGTGCAACGCATGCATCGCCCGGTTCGGCTGGATCTCCAGGCCGGCTTCGGTGACATCGCGGTAGAAGATCATGTGCAGGTTCTCGTCCTGCGAGATCTTTCCCAACAGCTGATCGGCGATCGTCTCGTTGCAGGCCTTTCCGGTGTTGCGGTGTGAGACGCGGGTGGCCAGTTCCTGGAATGTGACGTAGACGATCGAGTCGAACAGGTTCTCCGACAACAGGTCGCCCTGGAGATTCTGGCCCGGGCTGAACCCTCGGTTCACCACCTCCAAGCGCAACTTCTCCAGCTCGACCGGGTCGACGGCGCGGGTCACGATCAGATAGTCGCGCAGCGCGATCCCGTGCCGGTTCTCCTCGGCGGTCCAGCGGTTGACCCACTGGCCCCAGGCGCCGTCCATGCCCATGCTCATCGCGATCTCGCGGTGATACGACGGCAGGTTGTCCTCGGTCATCAGGTTCTGCACCATCGCCACCTGCGCGACGTCGGTCAGCTTGGACTGTCCAGGCTCCCAGTCCTGGCCGCCCAGCGCGTAGAAGTTCTTGCCGTCCGACCATGGGATGTAGTCGTG
>DASQSQ010000382.1:0-5300 GCA_035642315.1 Mycobacterium sp. | reverse complement strand
TGAGGATGGACTTTCGGATGGAGTGGACATGAACCGGGCAGGAGACGTCACCGACCTCGATGATGGTTCGCCCCGCATGGCGGATCTGCGCGGCGGTGAGATCCAGCCGCCGCAATTGTCGTTCGATATCAGCTACCCGAGTCACCGCGAGGGACGAGCTGTGGGATCGCGCCGCACGTCATGGGCGATCGCAAGGCCATCACCCGTTTGGAGTTCGGCGGCGGTCTGGCTCATCAACACCCGACTGCGGTTGGGCGAGAGCAGGATCGACACGTGGTGATGCGGCGAATCCGCCACGAACGCAAGACGATTGACTCGAAGCAGCGCCGAACCGATCGCGGTGTTGAGTAGCCGCGCGTTGCGCGGACCCGCGATCTCCGCGGTGATCTCATGCTGCATCCGGTCGATGACGACACCGGCGGTGGAAAGCAACTCGTAGAGCGGTCTACGCCGCAGCGCTGAGCTGCTCAGGGTGCCGGCGAGATCTGTTGGCAGCCAGGCTTCGGTGACCATCAACGGCTCGCGAGTTCTGCGCTCGCGGCGCACTCGCAGAATGTGCAGCATCTCGGCGTTCACTCCGAGCGCGTCGCCGATCGAGGACGGGGCCGTGCGCAGGTCATGCTCCACTACGTCGATTGACGTCTGGAATTGCGCCTGCCGAAGACCATCCATGTACGAGCCGACCAGCGGCACCTCGTCGGATCGGACACGTTGACGAACAAACGATCCGACGCCCTGCCGGCGTTCGATGTAGCCTTGCTCGGCCAGATCGGCCAGCGCCCGACGCACCGTGATACGGGACACGCCGAACTGATCGCACAACGCCTGCTCGGTGGGCAGCGCATCGCCGGGCGCCATCGCGCCTCGGAGGATCTCGTCGTGCAACACCAAGAAGAGCTGACGATGCAGCGGTACCCCGGCGCCGGTGCTCACCGGGCCGAGAACGTCACTGGTGTCCTGCATGAGCATCAATGTTCGCACACTCCCTTGCCGACTCCGTCGTCATTTGTTATATATGTATAACAAGCATACAACAGCGGATGGAGCCAGACAATGACCGCGATGCAGCAGGCCGCCACCGAGCCGGACGGACCGACGGGGCGGCTCGCCACCTGGGTCGCGGACGTGACACTTGACGACGTGCCCCGCGACGTCGTCGAACGGGCCAAACACCTGTTACTCGACGGGGTTGGCTGCGCCCTCATCGGATCGCAACTGCCGTGGTCGAGGGTGGCCACCGGCGCAGTCCTGGACCTTGAGAACCCTGGTGACGTCGCGGTCATCGGTACCGGCAAATCCACCAGCGCGCCCGCGGCAGCGGTGCTCAACGGCACCTTCATTCAAGGATTCGAGCTCGACGACTTCCATCCGATCGCCCCGGTGCATAGCTGTTCGCTGGTGATTCCCGCACTGCTCTCGACAGCCGCTGCGCGACCCGGAACCACCACGGGGGCAGACTTTCTGCTCGGAGCGATCGTCGGTTTCGAGGTGGGCCCACGCGTCGGATATACGCTGCACGGCACCCAGATGCTTGACCGTGGCTGGCACTCCGGGCCGGTTTTCGGCACCCATTCCGCGGCGATGGCGTCCGGCAAGATGCGTGGCCTCTCCCCCGCACAGCTGGAAGATGCGTTGGGCCTTGCGGGCACTCAATCCGCGGGTCTGATGGCCGCCCAGTACGAAGCGATGAGCAAGCGGATGCACCACGGGTTCGCCGCCCGCAACGGCTTCTACGCCGCGGGGCTGGCCGCGGCGAACTACACCGGCATCAAACGAGTTTTCGAGCGCGAATACGGCGGATTCCTCAGCGTTTTCGGCGAGGGCCACAGCCCGGATCCGTCGCTGCTCACCGAGCAACTGGGTGAACGCTGGGAGACCAGCATCATCATGGTCAAGTCCTACGCGGTCATGGGCGGCCTGCACGGAGCCGTGGACGCGGCCCGGCAGCTGCGCCCATCGCTTGCCCCCGAGGACATCTCGAAGATCGATATCACCGTCGGCGAAACCGTGTACAAGCACGGCTGGTGGAAGCCCGAGCAGCCGCTGACCGCGATCGGCGCCCAGATGAACATCGGCTACGCGACGGCGGCCACGTTGCTCGACGGAAACGCTCTGCCAGAGCAATTCACCCCTGCGCGGCTGGGCGCCGACGACATCTGGTCGCTGATCGACGTCACCGATGTGCACCTGGACGAGTCGCTGGCCGACGCACCGCTTGCCGAACGCTTCCGCACCGACCTCGCGGTGACCACCCGCGACGGCAACGTGCATCACACCCGCGTCGTCGCGCCGCATGGCGCACCGTGGGACCCGGTCACCAACGACGAGCTGATCACCAAGTTTCATGCCCTCGCCGACCGCGTCACCAGCCGCGACCGTGCCGATGCCATCGAGCGAACAGTGGCCGGTCTCGAGGACCTCGACGACGTCAGTGACCTCGTCGCGCTGCTGGCTGCGCCCGTCGCGGGCGCACTGGACTGTAAGGACGACACATGACGACGACATCAGCGACACCGGCCCGGCAACAACTGCGTGCCTTGCTGAATCGCCGCGAACTCGTCATCGCCCCGGGCGTTTTCGACGGTGTGACGGCACACCTGGCCCGGCGCACGGGCCAGGCCGCGGCGTACATGACCGGCGCCGGTGTGGCGGCGTCCGGGTTCGGTCTGCCGGACATCGGACTGGTCACCGCCACCGAGATGGCCGAACGGGCCCGGATGCTTGTCAGCGTGCTGGGCGATGTGCCGCTGATCGCGGACGCCGACACCGGCTACGGCGAACCGATGAATGTGGTGCGCACCGTCCGTCTTTACGAGCACGCGGGGGTGGCCGCAATCCAATTGGAAGACCAGGTGTTCCCGAAGCGCTGCGGGCATCTGGCCGACAAGCACGTTGTCGACGCAGCGGTCTTCGAGCAGACTTTGGCGGCCGCGCTCTACACACGCGACGACGACAACCTGCTTGTCGTCGCGCGGACCGACGCGCGTGCCCCGCTCGGATTGGACGCCGCGATCGAGCGGGCGAATCGGTATGCCCGGGCGGGCGCGGACGTCCTCTTCGTCGAGGCACCGCAGAGCATCGAGGAAATCGAACGCATCGCACGCGAGGTCGAGGCTCCGCTGCTGATCAATCTGGTACTCGGCGGTATGACTCCGCTGGAGTCGGCGACACGACTGCAAGAACTCGGTTACGCGATCGCCATTCATCCGAGCAACCCGCTCGCTCGTGCGGTCCTCGGAATGCTGGAGGGCATGTGTGAACTCAACGGAGGCAACGTCGCCGACTATCTGCCCACCCGGCCCGCCGAGTTCTTCAACCTGGTCGGAATGGCGGAGTGGTTTGAACTCGACGCCAAATATGCACGCATTGAGGACGTATCACGATGAGTATGACCATGATCGAGAAGATCTTCGCCCGCAAGGCCGGTGTGGACACGGTGTCCGCGGGCGAAACCGTCGTGGTCGACGTCGACATGACGGTGTTGATCGATCTGCAGTTCGCGACGATGTGGCTCGAGCCGCTACGCATTCACGACCCCGACAAGCTGGCGATCGTGATGGACCATGCCGTGCCTGCGCCGACCATCAAAGACGCCGCCGGCGGGCCACATGCCCGAAAGTTCGCCGCCAAGTTCGGCATTGAACGCTTCTACGATGTCGGCAGGCACGGCATCTGTCACCAGGTGATCGCCGAGAACGGGCTGGCCCGTCCGGGAGAAATACTGGCCTGCACCGACTCTCACACCTGTGCGGCCGGCGCCTACAACACCGCCGCCCGCGGGCTGGGTCCCGCGGAGGTGTACTCGATCATGTGCACCGGCAGCACTTGGTTTCAGGTCGCGCCGACGATCCGTTACGAAATCGACGGCCTCAAACCCGACTCGGTCGGGGGCAAGGACATCTTCTTGCACATCGCCAACGAGTACGGCGACGCCGCGAACCTGAACCTGGAATTCGGCGGCCCCGGGCTGGCGAGCATCCCGATGCACGACCGTCGCACCATCGCCACCCAGGGCGCCGAGGTGTCAGCCGATTTCAGCACGTTCGAGCCCGACGAGGTGCTGACTTCGTTCCTCGACGAGCGCGGCGTCACCGGATACGACGTTGCGGCACCGGACCCCGATGCGGCCTACCGCGAGGTGCGGCACGTGGATCTGGCCGCGTTGGAACCGTACGTCGCCCGGCCGGGCACCGTGAGTCGCAACGGCCTGCCGGTCTCCCAGTTGGGCAAGCAGAAAATCGATCAGGCGTTCATCGGTTCGTGCGCCAACGGTCAACTCGAAGACCTCGAAATCGCCGCGGACGTGTTGCGCGGCAAAACGGTTGCCGCCGGTGTTCGGCTGCTCGTGACTCCGGCGTCGCAGGCCGTCTACCGCGAGGCGATGCGGCTCGGCTACCTGCAGGACATCGCCGACGCCGGCGCGGTGATCACCAACTCCACCTGCGGCGCGTGCTTCGGCTACCACATGGGCGTGGTAGGACCCGGCGAAGTGTGCCTGACGTCGAGCACGCGCAACTTCACCGGTCGCATGGGCAGCCCCGAGGCGCAGATCTTCATGGCCTCACCGGCAACCGTCGCCGCATCGGCGATCACCGGCTACATCACCGACGCGAGGAGTGTGACCCGATGACACATGGCATCACCGGCAAGGTCTGGGTGTTCGGCGACGACTTGAACACCGACGCAATGTATCCCGCGTTCGCGATGAAGATGGATCCCCCGGAGGCGGCCAAGCATATCTTCTACGAGGTTCGCCCCGGTTGGACCGACCAGGTGTCGCCCGGCGACATCGTGGTGGCGGGCAAGAACTTCGGGCTGGGATCGTCGCGGCCGGTCGCGGCGCTGTTTACCGAACTCGGTGTCGCCGGCCTGGTCGCCGAGGAGTTCAATTCGCTGTTCTTCCGCAATGCCGTCAACGCCGGACTGCCCGCGATGACGATCCCCGACGCCACCACCATCTTCAGCGAGGGCGACACCGGGGCCTTCGATATCAGCACCGGCGAATGGCGCAACGAGACAACGGGGGCGTCGGGGTCGGTACCCAAGTTGCCAGACCTCATTCTCGAGATCATCGCCAGCGGAGGCGTCTTGCCGCGGTTGGCAGCGCAGGGTTATCTGCCCGCGGAGTTGGGCGATGTGCTGCGGTCCAGCACAGTGGCGATCCGCGGAGCGGGAAGCGGCGCATGATGGGTGCCGTTGGCAGACGGCTCCGCAATGTCCGAGCCGGCGAGCATCGAAGCCCGCTCGCCGATCCGGGTTTCACCGCGCCCTATGACATAACGGTCACCAGCACCGCATTC
>DASQSQ010000381.1:0-12176 GCA_035642315.1 Mycobacterium sp. | reverse complement strand
CCAAGCCGCCGGGGCCAAGCATCTCCCGCCATAGCGGGTCGCGGTCGAGAGCACCGTCGGTGCCCGCGCTGAGCACGCTCACCTCGGCCGGGCGGGTGCGGCCATGCGCCGGACATGCCGCGCGGCTCTGCAGGTCGAGCGGGAAAAAGCGGCGTTGGTTGTGGCCGATCACGGGGTTGGTGGCCGTATAGCGGGTGGGCAGGCCGCTAGCGGGGTCGAGGAGCACCCAGCACCAAGTGTCGAACCCGATCGCGCGCCGCAGGACCTCGGCGGCTTCCCAGCGGAACAAGTCGTTGTCCATTCGAGCGCGGGCCAGCCGCGCCAGCGTGTTGCGGGCCGAGCGGTGCAGGGCGTCGGTTCCCATGACAACCAGGCTAGCGCCGGCGCCGCGAACCGACATCCCTCACGGCGGGGGGTAATGGCGGCGACGGCGGGCCACGCTAGACGGTCGCGGCGGCAAGACACGCCAGCGACAACAGCGCGACGCTGGTGCGTGCCAAGTGAAATCGGCGCCAGACGATCCGCAGCTGCTCGGGGCGTTCGGGCTGCTGACCTGCCGGTAGCTGCCGGAAGCTCTCGTTGATCGGCTCGGCGATGACGATCGAGGAAACCATGATCGCCGCGATCAGCGTGGTGCCGAGCCCGGCCAGCGTCGCCGGGCGCCCCGCGCTGTTCAACGCGAACACGAACGCGCCCAGCTCGCTGATCATGCCCATCGTCAACATCAGCGGATCCGCCCGATACAACGACCGGCGGAAGTCGATGACGTATTGATCGACCGGCATTCGCTGCCACAGGTTGAGACGTTCAACCGCGATGTAAAAGATTCCGCCGCTGAATAACCCACCGGCGACAACCATCAACCAGGCATTGAGGTGGGTGATCGTCATGTTGACCTCCTCTCGTGACCCACGCTCGTGCCGACACACGAGCCGGGCCAGGGATTGGCAGTACGTGGCTACACAGCACCGGGTCAGGGCTCGATGACGACCTTGATCGCGCCGGCGTTCCGCGCGGCCGCCGCCCGGAATGCTTCCGGGGCATCCTCGATCGGGTATCGGTGCGTGATGACGGTCTGCGCGATCTCGGGCTTCTGGGCCAGCATGGACGCGACTTCCTCAACTTCGCGCACCCCGTCGTGTCTGCCGTAGGCGATGCTGTTGACGTAGCTGAGTTCCTTGGTGAGGCTCATCACGCCCGGGATCGGCATCGTGGTCGTGTACACGCCGAGAGAGACGATCCGGCCTCCCGGCCGGGCGGCCTCCGCCGACCGGGCCAGACTCGATTCCGTACCAGCCGCGTCGAGCACCACGTCGTAGGCGCCGTTCGGCCGGCCGAATCTCAGCCGCTCGGCAGCGGCCACCTGGTGCTCATGCCGGGTATCCACGTCAACGTCGAGTCCCTGGTGCTGTGCGGCCGCGGCCGCCAACAGCCCCATCGAGCCGCCGCCGACCACGAGAAAGCGCTCTCCCGGCCGAACCCGCGCCTGGCGCACCCCGTGCCAGGCGACCGAGCCGGGCTCGATCAGGCAAGCGTCCTTCGCGTCCAGTTGCACGGGCAGGGGTAGTAGCGTGTACTCCGGAACCACGACCGATTCGGCCATGCCGCCGTCGCTGAAAATCCCCAGGCTGCCGTGGCCGGGTTCGTCGCACCGCTGGGTGTTACCGCTCCGGCATTCCGCGCACTCGCCGCCGTAGATGGTCGGCTCGACGAAATAGCCCGTGCCGTTATCGTCCACCCCGGCAAACTCGTGGCCATAGATGAACCCGGTGATGCCCGCGGCCACGAAGCTGACATCGGTGCCGCAGATCCCCGCCGAAGCGACCGACAGCCGCACCCCCTCCTCACCAGGCTCATCGGCATCGACGACGCGGATCCCGTTGCTGCTGTTCATCACAGCCCGCACGTCCGTTCTCCCTTGCAGTCCGGCCGGGCACCACCACCGGTTCCCGGTGTAGAATTTTATGCGAACATTGTTAGCTTAAGCTATGCGACCGACGTTCGCTTTGTCAACTAGGCTTGGTTCGTGGACGCACTGACGACGACCGCTGCGACAGATACGACGCCGCCGGAGGACCTGCGGGCCGATCCGAAACCGGGAACGGCGGCCTGGTGGCTCGCGCGAGAAAAACAGCCTGGGCCGAAGCGGCGCCGGGCACTGACGCTCGAGGCCATCCTCGACGCGGCCATGGCCCTGCTCGACGCCCACGGGGCGGCCGCGCTCACGATGCGCAACATAGCCGACGCCCTGGGCTGCAGGCAGGCGTCGCTCTACCGCCACGTCCGCAACCGCGAGGAACTCGTGACGCTGCTCGCCGACCAGGCGACGCGGGTGGCAAGCTCACCCCCGCCCGACGACCTGGACTGGGCCGGCCAGACGGCATGGTCCGCGCGCCTCTTCCGCGAGCACCTGCGCCGCCATCCCGGCCTGG
This sequence comes from Mycobacterium sp., assembly GCA_035642315.1. Classification (GTDB taxonomy): domain Bacteria; phylum Actinomycetota; class Actinomycetes; order Mycobacteriales; family Mycobacteriaceae; genus Mycobacterium. The sequence continues at coordinate 9,744 of DASQSQ010000381.1, read as the reverse complement.
TCTCGCTGCTGCACGGGACCGAGCGGCTCGGCCCCAACTCGCTGGCGGGGGTGGAGTACTCCCTCGAACTGTTCACCGGTGCCGGGCTGAGCCCCCGGCTGGCGGCCGCCGCCGCATCGTCGCTGGCCACCTTCATCGTCGGTTCGGTGCAGTTCAACCTCGGGCTGGACGCATCGCATCCCGACGAGCGCCGAGACCGGCGGCTCCTCTACGGCTCGCGAGACGCGGCGGCCTTCCCGCTTCTCGTCCGGCACGCCGACGTGCTCGCAGGGGTCGGCAGCGACGACGAGTTCGAGGTCGGCCTCAATGCGCTGCTTGTGGGATTCCGCGATCTCATCGACGTGGACGCTCCAACCCGATAGCCGGCGGTCGGGGCCCGACAGGTTTGGAAGTCTTTGAAGTCGCGGCTTCGCAGTGACAGTTCCGCCTGGCATTCGGTCGCCGGCCCGGGCGCGCGGCGTTGAGTGGAAATCCCTCACGGCGAGGGATAACGACTGCGGCGGCGGGCGCGCAGGAGTGGGTGCTCACGCTTAAACTTCGCTGGCGGCGGATATGAAAGTGGCATTGCCGAGCCGCGAAGACCTCAGCGATCCGCAGCTGCGCCGGCCAGGGTGGCTAGCCGACCGCCGGTCGCGGTGCCCGCCGCCGCACGGAAAAGGAACAGCCGCTGACCGGGTGCTTGACTCTGCAGGACGGCGCACTCGACTGCCAACCTGCCTACCTGCGGATGATGTAGGACCTCGAAGCCTGGCCGCATGCGGTACACGTCGTGCCGGTCCCAGCTTTGGGCGAACTCATCGCTGGCCGCCCGCAGTTTGCCGATGAAGCCAGCCGTCGCGGGCTCTTGACCCCGCTGCGCAGCCAGGGCGCGCAGATCCGCGACGAAACCGGCCGCGGTGGCATCGTGGGCATCCGCTGGCGACCAGGACGCACGCCACGCCGGGTCGGTGAACCACCGCCATACCATGTTGTTGGCGTGGTCGGCCTGATCGGCGAGGCAACCGAATATTTCGGCGCTGAGCCGATTCTGGGCCAGAACGGTTCCCAGGTCATCGACGATCATGGCGATGGTCGTGGCGGTGAGCGAGTCCATCGTCACGACGAGCCCAGCATCGGGCTCGCCCCGCCGGCCGCCCTGGACAGGCAGCGGCTGCTCGGCGAGCAGGTACAGATGCTCCCGCTCCTCAGCACTCAACCGCAAGCTGCGCGCGATGGCGGCGAGCACCGTCGGCGACGGCCGCGGCCCGCGCGCCTGCTCCAGTCTCTCGTAGTAGTTCGTCGACATCGCCGCGAGTTCGGCGACCTCGTCCCGGCGCAGACCCGGGGTACGCCGCCGCGCGCCGGGCGGGAGACCGACCTGGGCGGGCGTCAGCGCTTCGCGGCGGTTGCGCAGAAATCTCGCCAGTTCCGTTCGGTTCCCGGGTCGAGTGGGCACGCCCCCAATTCTTCCAGATTGCCCACGGGCCGCCCCTTCCCGTGATCGCAAGGCACGGATCGATTGTCCGTGGTTCGTCACCGGCCGACTCCGCAGAGTGGATTCAGATCGTCCGCTAGAGAGTCGAAAGGGACTTGGGCACATCATGCGTGTATTGATTTCCGGTGCCAGCATCGCCGGGCCGACACTGGCTTACTGGTTAGACCGTTACGGGTTCGACGTCACCGTGGTCGAGCTCGCCCCGGCACTGCGCTCGGGCGGTTACGCGGTGGACTTCCGCGGTGGGGTCCAGCTCGCCGTGTTGGACCGGATGGGTCTGCTCGATCAGGTACGCGGCCATCAGACCGGCGGCCACCCGGCGCGATTCGTCGATGAGAGCGACGCGACGGTTCTGAGCATGCCGCGGGAGTTCACCGGCGGAAACCTGGAGATCCAGCGTGCGGATCTGTCCCGGCTGCTTTACGACCACAGCCGGGAGCGTGTCGAATACCGCTTCGGCGACTCGATCGGTGCCCTGAACCAGACTCCTGCGGGCGTCGACGTCACCTTTGACCGCGCTCCCTCGGAGCGGTTCGACCTGGTGATCGGCGCGGACGGCCTACACTCGCGGGTCCGGCGGCTCGCGTTCGGCCCCGAGGACGACTACGTCCGTCATCTGGGCTACTACATCGCCGGCTGGGACCTGCCCAACATGTGGGAGCTCAACGGCGAACAGCGCTTCCATAACACGCCGGGCACACTCGCCGGAGTGTCCGAGCAGATGCACAGACCCGATCGCGCCAACACCACATTCATCTTCGCCGCGCCGGCCGACCCGGAGTTACGGGGCAACCGCGATCGACAGGGCGACCTGCTGCGCCGTGTCTATGCCGGGCAAGGCTGGTATGTGCCGCAGCTCGTGGCCGCATTCCCGGCTGCCAGCGACGTGTACTTCGATGCCGTCAGCCGCGTACAGGTGCCGCGTTGGTCGACCGGCCGGATCGCACTCCTCGGCGACGCCGCGAGCGGAGCGACACTCAGCGGCACGGGTACGGGCACCGCAATCGTCGGCGCCTATGCCCTCGCCGGCGAACTGGCGAGCACAAGGGGCCATCACACCGAAGCCTTCACGCGCTACGAGCAGCGCATACGGCCGTACGCAGTTCGGGACAAGAACGGCGGCCGCACCGTCGCCAGAGTCTTCGCTCCCGGCAGTCGAACCACGCTGTGGCTTCGTAATCGGGTACTCGGAAGCAGTGTGGGCAGCGGGCTCATTCTGCGGCTCGCGAAGCAGGCGGACAGCCTGGTGCTGCCCGAGTATCCGAGGCCGGTACTACGAAACCCTCATCAACGAACGGAAACCCTCACGGCGGGGGGTAACGGCGGCGGCGGCGGGCGCGCAGGATCAGATCCATGACGCCACAGGGCAAACATGTTGCGGCACTGTCACATTACCAAACCAATCACCGCGGCGCGCGGCCTTGCCTTGACAACGATGAGAGCGCGACACGATGGCGAAGATTGACAGACTCATTCGATCATGTTGCAGCGCAATGCAGTTAGCCCTGGCGATCAACCTCAGCTTGGGAAAGACACCCTAGTGGTGGTAGCCGTGCTGACCGGCATAGCCGCGCTGGGACTGTTTACGGCGTGGCTGTACTGCGACGCCGGGGAGTAGGCGAAATGAGCATCACCGAAGCAGAATTCGAGAAGGCGAGCCTTAGTGAGCTTGACTTCAACCCGCGCTGCGACTGTCGGCTGATACTCTACCTGTTCGGCCGCATTTTCGTTGTGCACCGATGCGACAAGCCCGCGCGTTGGGCCGCGAACATGGCGTGCTGCAGTCACCAAACCTTGTCCTGCCCGAAACACCGTTACCGCACCAGTTCCAACCGGTGTCCGCGGCGCAAACGGTGCGTGCCGCGCAAACTTCGCTGGCGGCGGATATGACACTGGGCATGTCGCGGACGAAAACCCCTCACGGCGGGGGATAACGGCGGCGGCGGTGGGAGCGCAGGATCGGGAGCCATGACCTACTCAGAAGCCCGAGGCGTGCAGACATGAAGATCGGGATCGGGCTGCCCAACGCACTGCCCGGAGTTGACGGCCCGGCCCTGCTCGACTGGGCCCGGCGCGCCGAAGATCTCGGATTTTCCACCCTCTCCACAATCGACCGGCTGGTCTACGATAGCTACGACCCGCTGACAGTCCTGGCCGCAGCGGCGGCGGTGACCACCCGGATCACGTTGGCCACCACGGTGCTGCTGGCACCGCTGCACACCAACCATGTCGGCTTCGCAAAGCAAGCCGCTAGCCTCGACCGGCTCGCAGGCGGCCGGCTGCTGCTGGGGCTGGCACCCGGACCCCGCGAAGACGATTTCGTGGCCGCTGGTGCCTCTTTCCGCCGCCGCGGCGCCGACCTCGACCGCATGCTCGACCGGGTCACCAGCATCTGGCGCGACCCCATGGCCGAGATCGGACCCAAACCCGCCACGCCTGGCGGACCGCCGTTGTTGTTCGGCGGCTTTTCCCCGCCTGCTTTCCGCCGGGTCGCCAACCACGGCACCGGCTGGGTTTCTGGCGTTTTCGGCCTCGCCCCCTTCCGCGCCGGCGCTGCCCGAGCCATCGACGCATGGAAAGCCGCCGGCCGCGACCGTGCCCCAAGGCTATTGGCCTGCGCCAGCTTCGCGCTCGGCCCGACCGCGCAGGCCGACGCCCACAGTCACCTGCGCCACTACTACCGGTTCCTCGGCCCCCGAGCCGACCAGGCCGTCGCTGAAGCGCTCACCACATCCAGCCGCCTTGGCGACGCCGTCCACGAGTTCGAGCATGCCGGCTGCCACGAATTGATCCTGTTTCCCTGCAACCCGGACCCCAACCAAATCGATGAGCTCTGCCAGGCCCTTCCGGGCGGCAAACCCGTTGTGGCACAGTCCCATTATCAAATCAAGTTCCGGGACACGCCGCCTTCTCCTGACAACGACCGGAGCGCGACACAATGACGACCACGCAACTGGCAGCATGGGTGATGCTTGCGTTCGGCGGGCTTTACAGCGGGGCAATCCTGATCTACGCGGTGGACCGGGTCCACGTCTGGCGCCGGATGCCCATCGAACAGTACGTAGTGGACTTCCGACGATCATTATTTCGCGCGGATCCCCTGATACCGATCATGGGCATCCTCAGCGAGCTGGGCACGGCGGTGTTCGCATCGAACAGCGGGCATCGCGCCGCGGTGCTGGCCTGGATCGGTTTCGCGCTGATCGCATTGATCATCGTCGCCTCGATAACGCTTGCCGAACCGATGAATTCGAAGTTTCGGCGGCTTCCCGAGGGCCAGGCGCCCGATCGGGTCGAACATCTGCGGATCGCCTGGTGCAGGTTTCACTGGGCCCGCACCGTCGTCGCGCTGGGTGCACTTACCTGTCTGGCGGCCGCCGGTGCGTAACGCATTCAGGGCCGCGGCCACGGCTCATAGCAGAGGGTGAGGGCATCGACATTCGGCGAAGGTTCAAACCACTACGGTCAGTGACGACATACCTCGCAGCGTGACATTTGGCTTGTAGACCGGTTCACCGTCCAGCCGCGCTTCGGGGAAGCGAGCCGTCACCGCCGACAGCGCGACGGCGGCCTCCAGGCGGGCCAGTGGAGCGCCCAGACAGTAGTGCAGGCCCTTTCCGAATGACAAGTGCCGAAACGCTTTTCGATCCGGATCGAAGGTCTCCGGTCGCTCGAACTCGGCAGGGTCATGCCCGGCCGCGGCCAACAGCAGCATCATGGTGTCACCCTTGGCTACGCGAGTATCCCCAATCATCATGTCGTCCGCGGCAATTCGGGCCACCAACTGCACGGACGGGTCGTAGCGCAAGGTTTCCTCAATGACCGCCGACGCGCGCTCTGGATCGGCGCCCAGCGCAGCCCATTGTGCGGGGTGGCGCAACATCGCCAGGATGGCGTTGGCGATCAGGTTCACGGTCGTCTCATGCCCGGCGACGAGCAGCAGGCTGCAGGTGGAGACGATCTCGTCCTCGGCCAGCTGATCGCCGGACTCCTCCACCGCGATCAACCGCGACATCAGATCGTCGCCGGGTTGCGAACGGCGCTGGTCGATCAGCTCGTGCAGGTATGCCCGCAACCACTGACCCGCGCGAAGACGCTCCTCCATGCCCTCCGCCGGCTCGCCGGTAATCGCGAAGAACGGGTCCAGCGCCTGCGCTACCAGCGCCGATGCGCGGCCGAATTCCGGCTCGTCCTCCAGCGGAACCCCCAGCAGGCGGCAGATCACCGCCACCGGCAGCGGGTAGGCCAGATCGCTGATGACGTCGAACCGGCCCCGCTGGGCGATGCCGTCGAGCAGTCCGTCGACCAGCCCGGTGATCTCCGGCGCAAGCTCGTTGATCACCTTGGGCACGAACGCCTTGCTGACCAGTTTGCGCAGCCGGGTGTGGTCGGGCGGGTCGAGAAACAGGAACATGGGAGGTCCAAGCGGGCGCAGATTCGCGCCGTCCGCGAACAGACGTTGCGCGATGGTGGACTTGCGCCGCTCGACAGAGGATGACGGGTGCCGCAGCACCTCGTCGCAGTCGCGGTACGCCGAAAAAACGGTCAGGCTGGCGTCCGGCAAATGCATCGGCCCGTTGTCGCGGAACTGCCGGTATACGGAATACGGGTCGGCCCGGTTGGCCGGGTCCAGCAGTTGCAACAGAAGTGTCTGCGACTCGGCGGTACTCGACACACTTGTCATGCACACATTGTGCAGGAGTTCGGCGAGTGGCTAGATTTTCCTGGTGAACGGTAGATCACTTGTCGTCGCAGCGGCTGTAGTCGTGATTGGCGGCGCCGGCTGTTCACCGCAAACGCCGCACAAGCCCGCACCCGGCACGTTGCCCGCCGGCACTGCCGAACTCAGCGTCAACGGCAGCACCGCCCGGGTCACCGATGCGGTGCAGTGTGAGTCCATCGAATGGATGCGGACGATCAGGACCGGTGACGAGGCCGCGGGTGTGACGGTGATGCTCTCCAACGCGAAGAAGCTGGTCGCCGAATTCGTCCGGTTCCGCGATTTCGACGGCTTCACCGGCAGCTACGACCGCCATTTGCAGGGTGAGGCCGCGGTCGCCATGACCGGCCCCACCTATCGCATCGCCGGTACCGCCGTCGGCTACGCCAATTCCAAGCCGACCGAGCGGACGACCGCGCCCTTCGAGCTGCGAGTGTCCTGCTAACGCCGTTCAGCTGCGCAGGAATTCGACGATATGGCCGGCGAGTTCTTCCCCGGCGTCCTCTTGGAGGAAGTGCCCGGCATCGTGCACGACCGGGTGTTCGATCCCCTGCGCGCCAGGCATTTCGCGCTGGAAGATCGGCGCCATTCCGCCGGTGATCGGGTCGCCGTCGCTGAACGCGACCAACATCGGCGTCGAGCTCGCGCAGAGCGTTGCCCATGCCGAGCGGTTGGCCGGTGCCGCTGGGTCATCCGGTGCCGTCGGCACTAACCCGGGCATCGCCCGCGGCGCAGCGCAATAGGTGTCGTCGGGGAACGGGGCGTCGTAGGCCGCGCGCACCTCGTCGCTCACCGGCCGCCGACAGCCGCCCTGGACGAACCGGCCGACATCGATCGACGGTGCAGTCTGGATCGTTTTACGGAACTGCCACCAGATCTCCGGCATCGGGATATTTCCGGTCGGCAGCCCGGTGTTGGCGACGACCAGCCTGCTGAAGCGTTCGGGATGCTCGGCCGCCAACCGCAATCCGATCAACCCGCCCCAGTCCTGCCCGACCAGGGTGACCCGGTTCAGGTCCAAGACGTCGAAGACCAGTGCCCGCACCCATTCGACGTGGCGCGCGTAGCTGTGGTCCTCGATGCGGGTGGGCTTGTCGGAACGACCGAACCCGACCAAGTCCGGGCAGATGACACGATGCCCGGCCGCGGACAGCACCGGAATCATCTTGCGATAGAGGAACGCCCACGACGGCTCGCCATGCAGCATGAGCACCGGGTCGGCGTCGTCCGGGCCGTCTCGCACCCAGGCCATCCGCAGCGTCCCGCCGTCGTCGTCGGATACCTCGTAATAGTTTGGGGTGTAAGGGAATTCGGGTAAGTTAGTGAATCGGTCGTCTGGCGTTCGCAACGTCTGCATGAGTGTGAACATACGCCAGGTTCATTCGCCTTCCCGCAAGTCCACCAGGGACGGGTCCGCCATCAATCGATCCAGGACGGGACGATGGCCGGTGAGCAGCTTGGTCCGTGCCCGCGCCACCGGGAACCAATCGACCCGGTCGATCTCGGGAAAGGTCTGGACGCGCCCGGATCCCCTGGGCCATTCGAGTTCGAAGGTATTGCTGTGCGCATCGCTGAGGTCGAGATCGCCCCGCACCGCGAACGCGGTAATGATCTTGCCGCTGGGCTGCTTCAGCGGTGGGAACTCGATGCGCGGGCCGGCCGGCGGCGGCAGCCCGATCTCCTCTTCGAATTCGCGCTGCGCGGCGGCCCAGGGGTCTTCGCCTTGCGCGTACTCCCCCTTGGGGATTGACCAGGCGCCGTCGTCCTTGCGCGCCCAAAACGGCCCACCTGGATGTCCGATGAGTACTTCGACGACGTCGTCGCGCACCCGGTACAGCAGCAGCCCCGCGCTGAGCTTGGGCATCGCCGGTCAAACTCCGGTCGCGCGTTCCAAATCTTTCAGCGAGCTTTCCAGGTGCCCGAGCAGCCGCTGCAGGTGCGGCACACTTCGCCGGCATCCGACCAAGCCGAAATCGATGTTGCCGGCGTTGTTGGTCAAGGTGATGTTCAACGCCTGCCCGTCCAGCGCGATCGACAGCGGATAGTTGCCGTCGAGACGCGCGCCGCCCCAATACATCGGCTCGGTGGGGCCGGGCACGTTGGAGATGACGATGTTGAACGGTGGCGGCGCCGACGAGACGAAGCCCGGGATCGCGGCCAGACCCAGCGGCGCGATGAGAAAAGCCGACAACGCAAACGCTTGCAGCCGAGGCAGTTCGGCGAAGACCTTCTTGTTGCCGCGCATGGACTCGCTGATCGTTTCGAGCCGTGTCGCCGGATCCTCCTCATCGGTGGCCAGGTTGCACAAGATGCTACCGACCATGTTGCCGCCGGCGTCGGCCTCGTCCGCGGTGCGCAGGCTCACCGGGACCATCGCGATCAGTGGCGTGTCGGGCAGCGCATGCTCGTCGAGCAGGTAGTAGCGCAGCGCGCCGGAGCACATCGCCAAGACGACATCGTTCACGGTCACCCCGGCGGCCCGCTTGATGCTCTTGATCCGGTCCAGCGACCATGACTGCGCCGCGAAGCGGCGCGCACCGCCGATGGGAACGTTGAGCATGGTCCGCGGCGCGGCGAACGGCAGGGTCAGTTGCTGTTCCACCAGCGCTGCGCGGGCCAGCGACCACGTCGAAGGACCAAATGCCGCAACGGATCCCGCCGCCTGCCGCAGCATCTGCAACCGGGACCGGTCGGACGAATGGCTTCGTTTTCCGCGGCGCGGCAGGCTCCACACCGCCCGTATCTCGGGGTCGTCGGGATCGGTCGACAACGTGCGCTGCATCAGCTTCAGCGCGGAAACACCGTCGATCAACGAGTGGTGAGACTTGCTGTACAGGGCGAAGCGGCCGTCGTTCAACCCCTCGACGAAGTGGGCTTCCCACAGCGGGCGGTGCCGGTCGAGCAGGGTGCTGTGCCACCGCGAAGTCAGCTCGAGTAGCTCGCGGACGCGTCCCGGTGACGGCAGCGCCGAGCGCCGCAAGTGGTAGTCGATGTCGATGTCATCCGCATCGTCATACGCCCAAGCAACATTCGCGAGTCCGCCGACAACCCAAGCAGGTCGCTTGCGGAAGGTGGGCTGGAAGTCGCGGTCGGCGATCAGAGCGTCGTAGGCCTCCCGGACGAATTCCGGTCCGGCGCCCTCCGGCGGCTGGAACAGTTGCAACCCGCCGACGTGCATGGGGTGCTCGCGCGTCTCGGTCAGCAGAAACACCGAGTCGGTGGGGCTCATCAGGTCCATCGCCCCATTAAAGCCCTGGCATGAAGCGGATTTGGCCGAATGCGCGCAGCGATATCGCTGTCTAGGTGCGCGCGTTCACAGGTGGAAGCCCCCGAGACCTGGAAGATGCGGAATCCCCCCGCCGCCATGGGGGATGCCCGGGAGGCCCGGTCCCGGACCGTGCGGGATACCCGGGATGCCTGGACCAAGACCCGGCGGCCCGGGCGGGGGACCCGGCGCGAACGGCCGGGGCCCGAACACCGGCGGTGGTCCAGGTATCGGAGCAACCGGCACGGGTATGACCGGCGGAATCACCGGAGCCACCGGGGCGGG
>DASQSQ010000380.1:0-4571 GCA_035642315.1 Mycobacterium sp. | reverse complement strand
GAGAGCCGCCGGCGAGGCGCGCGATGGGGTCGGGTTCATGCGGGCGAACTGGCGGCTGCACACGCTGATCGCCGAGGTCAATCCCAGTCCGATGCTCCGCTCGATCTACACGGCGCTGCTTGACATCGTCGAGGGGCACATCATCGCCGTCCGGGTGGCGCCCGAACAGCCCCTCGCCGAACTGATCGAGGACCGGTGTCAGCTGCACGCCGACATCGTCGAGGCCATCGCCGCTCGCGACGTCGACGAGGTGGTCCGGTTGGCCGCGGCCCACAGCCAGACGCCCGACCACGACCGTGTCTTGGAGGAAACGTAGATACCGGTCTCCTCATCCTGCGGGTCGTCTTCGGTGGGCTGATTGTCGGTCACGGTGCCCAGAAGCTGTCAAGGTGATTCGTCGGCCACGGCCTCGACGGCACCGGCGCCTTCTTCGGCTAGGCCCCACCCGTCGCAGATGAGGAACGACCACGCAGACACACAGCGGCCGCGGCGGCGCCGGTTGCATGTCCACAAGGAAACAAGAAGCCCCTCTCGACAGTTCCTTGTGCAGTCGTGGCATTGCGATTTCTGAAGACGAGTACCGCGCTACTCGCGTCGAATGCGGGTTACTGCCGCATGCTGTTGGAAGGCCGCCACGTAGGGGGGTTTGACAATGACCGATCTGCAGCAGCAAGCACTCGATTCGTTTTATGCGCTCGACAACGTGATTACGGTCAAGATCACTATGCCGCACGCGGAGTGGGATGCGGTGCGAAACGAGGAGCCAGACGGCGGCCGGTGCAACTTCGAATGGACCGGTGGCAGCCGGTTCACAGTGCCCAAACCGAACAGGACTCAGCATGACTTTCGTAATCGCAGGCGGCACCGGCACGGTCGGCGCCAAGGTCACCCGAGAGCTACTGGCTCAAAGCCATCACGTACGCGTACTCACCCGCAACGCAACGAGGGCCGCCGAACGACTCGGACGACACGACCGTCTCGAACTCTTCGAGATCGACTTCAGCGATCCCCGCCAGCTCGGTGGAGGCTTTCAGCAGGGAGACCGCGCGTTCCTCGGCTTGGGCGGCTCCCTGACCCAGGTCCAAGACGAATGCGCACTCATCGACGCCGCCGCCTCGGCTGGGGTGGACCATCTGGTTCGCCTGTCGTGCAACGGAGTTGACACCGCCACCAACAACGTCATCCTCGACGTGCACCGCGCCATCGAGAGCCACTTGGCCGACGCCGCAATTCCCTCCACCCTGGTGCGGCCCTCCACCTTCATCGACATCGTCCGTTGTAGGGTCTCACGCCGCGTGGCATGTCGCGGTCCACTGACCTGCGGGTTTGTACGCTGTCTCATATACTTGGCATCTCGTCTCCTTGCGCGCGAGCATCTGCGGGTACAGCTCGATCCCGCGCTTCGGCATCGCGCGACTGCGCTCTGATGAGCGAGACGGCGGCCGAGCCGGTTCCGACCATCGAACGAGGGCCGGATCGTATAAGAAACTTTCACCTACGAGGTGCCTTCTCGAGTGGTTGGGTGTGGACGTCGCAATCGACATCCTCCCAGCTCGAGAAGGCACTCTCGTACTACGGCACGCTCACATCGCCACGATCCGGACCCCTCATATGGGAGACACGCCCTAGGTATAGCTTGAGCTAAACTCAGCGGCGAGGAGAGGCGGCATGTGGGAGGTCTATCTCACCGACGAGGTGAACGCCCGGCTGGACGGCCTGCTCGCCAACGCCCCGGACAGCCACCTCCGGACCGGTCGGCAGCCTTGAAATCGCTACGAAGGCGCGAGCTCGATGATCATGACGGTGTGACCGTCGGCACTCCGGCTGCTCATTGACCGACCGAGCGCCGTCATAAGGCGCTGCGCTCCGGCGTTGTCGCTGAGCATGTCGCCACGGAACCGGCTGATCCCGGCGGCTCGGGCTCGACTTGCAAGCTGGCGCATCAACTCGAGTCCGACACCGTGGTGCCGCCACTCATCGGCGACGAGAGCGGCTACCTCGGCTGTATCACCCTCCTGTGTGTCGCGGGCATACCGAACAACGGCGACGACTACCTGGTCGTCGAGTGCGATCAGGGCCTCACGTTGACCTGGTGCGAGATCCAGCATCCGATCAAGCAGTGACGGGGTGAGGCTACCGACGGCCCCATGGAATCTGCTCATCATCGATTGAGGAGACACTCGTGAAGCCAGGGCGGCGAGCAGGCCTCGGTCCGCTTCGGTGAGCGACCGGGTGAGAAGGCCTTCCATAGTCGTCCCTTCTTCTCGCAGGTGCCCGACCGTGGATCAGTTCGGGAGGTGGAGCAGCGCGTGGGCGAAGACGCGATCCCTGGCTTCTGCCTCGACAACGTGGGCGAGGACGAGCGGCAGGGTCGCCTTGAGGAAGTTCTCGAGAAAGGTGCTATGTGTGGATGTGGCCGGTGGCCGTAGCACCGACACCTCTGGCAGGCTGCCGAGGTAGGGTTCGATCTCGATCAGGGCGAGCTGGCCTGTGCAGGCTTGGCTCAGTGTTGAGGTGGGGCGGTCGGCGGTCAGGACGTTGGGGTTCCCGTGGCGACAGAAACTGGGATCGGCCGGATCGGGGTCATACCAGGCGCCGGTCGATAGTTGGGCGACACTGGGTCGGACGGCGTTATCGACGATCAGGCCGGCTAGGCAGCTGCCGCGGTCGTTGAAGATCCGGACGATGTTGCCGTCGCGCAGTCCGCGTGCCGACGCGTCGTCGGGATGGAGTCGGACCGGCTCCCGCCCAGCGATTTTCGTGGATTGACTGTAGGCGCCGACGTCGAGCTGGCTGTGGAGCTTGGTGCGTGGCTGGTTGGCCACCAGTTGCAGCGGAAACCGTTGCGCTGCACGGCTGCCGAGCCACTCTTGCGGTTCCAGCCAGACCGGGTGGCCGGGACAGTCGGCGTAACCGTATCCGGCGATGGTGTCGGAGAAGATTTCGATGCGGCCGGTCGGTGTGATGAGCGGGTGGCGGTCGGGGTCGGCGCGGAAGTCGGCGAGCATCACCTGGTCGGGTTCGGCGGAGGGCAGTTCGATTCCGTCTCCGGTCCAGAATTCGTCGAATTCGGGCATGACCACACCCTGCCCGCTTGGCTGGGTCCGCCATTGTTCGTACAGGTGGCGCAGCCATTGGCCGGCGGTGCGGCCTTCGGTGAATTCCTTTCCGACACCGAGCCGTTCGGCCAGTTCGGTGAAGATGGCGTAATCGTCGCGGGCCTGGCCGTGCGGGCGGGTGAGCGCGGGCATCGGGAAGAACATCGGATCGTTCGGGCCGGCACCGAAGTCGTCGCGTTCGATGGTCATTGTCGACGGCAGCACGATGTCGGCATGGCGGGCGGTGGCCGTCCAGAACGAGTCGTGTACGACGATGGTGTCCGGGCGGGCGAACGCGGTACGCAGTCGCGCCAGGTCCTGGTGGTGATGGAACGGGTTTCCGCCGACCCAGTAGATCAGGCGAACCTCGGGATAGTGCAGACGTCGGCCGTTGTAGTCGTATTCCGCGCCGGGGTTGAGCAGCATGTCGGCGATGCGGGCGACCGGGATGTAGGTGTCGACGCCTCGGGTACCCTGCGGCAGGGACGGTACTCCCAGCTGTCGCAGCGGTTCGCCGACGCTGTTGACGGCATTGTGCCCGTGGCCGAAACCACCGCCGGGCAGGCCGATCTGGCCCAGCATGGCGGCCAGCACCACCCCCAGCCACAGCGGCTGCTCCCCGTGTTCGGCCCGCTGCATCGACCAGCTCACCGTGAGGAAGGTGCGTGCGGCCGCCATCTCGTGAGCGAGCGCACGGATCCGGTCGGCGGGCACCCCGGTGATGTTTTGCGCCCACTGTGGGTCTTTCACCACACCGTCGGTCTCACCGCGCAGATACCGCGCGAACCGGTCGAATCCGACCGTGTAGCGATTCAGAAAATCTGTGTCGGTCAACCCGTCCGCGTCCAGCACCTGAGCCAACGCCAGCATCAGCGCCGCGTCGCTGCACGGGCGCGGAGCGATCCACTCGGCCTGCGCCTCGGCGGGAATGTCATCGCGCAGCGGGCTGATCGATACGAACCGGCAACCACGTTCCCGGGCCGCCGCTATCCAGCCACGCACATGATGCCGCGACACTCCACCCGCGGCCACGGCCGCATTCTTCGGCGACAACCCACCGAAAGCAACAACCAACTCGGCGTGCTCGGCGATGACCGACTTGGCGGTGGCATTCGCGAGGATCCATCGCGGATCCCCCAGAATATAGGGCAGCAGAACCTCCGAGGCACCGTAGCTGTAGGTGTTGACGCTGCGCACATAGCCGCCCAAACAGTTGAGGAAGCGATGAATCTGGCTCTGGGCGTGATGAAACCGGCCGGCACTGGCCCAACCATAGGACCCCCCGTACACCGACTCCGCCCCGTACTCGCCGAAGACCCGCCGCAGCTCACTGGACAGCAGATCCAGCGCGGTCTCCCAGGCCACCGGCACGAACGGATCATCGCCGCGCCCCGGCGCGCCCGGACCCCGATCCAGCCAGCCCTTGCGCACATGCGGCTGCGCGATCCGGGTCGGATGATGCTGCGCGGAGGC
>DASQSQ010000379.1:0-9722 GCA_035642315.1 Mycobacterium sp. | reverse complement strand
GCCACGAGGACGTCCTGGGCGACGGCATCGCGTTCGCCGGGGTCGCCAAGTATCCGGCGCGGGTCAAATGCGCACTGCTCGGCTGGATGGCATTTAAAGACGCGCTAGCGCAAGCGATGCACGACGTCGAGGAGGTCAAAGGATGAGCGAAACCGCCGCACCGGACAATGAACTGCTCGCGGACATCGAAGAGGCGATGCGCGATGTCGTCGACCCCGAACTCGGCATCAACGTGGTCGACCTCGGGCTGGTCTACGGGCTGGACCTGACGGAGGGAGACGAGGGGACCATCGCGCTGATCGACATGACGTTGACGTCGCCGGCTTGCCCGCTGACCGATGTCATCGAAGATCAGTCACGCAGCGCGCTCGTCGGCGCCGGTCTGGTCGATGAGCTGCGGATCAACTGGGTGTGGAACCCGCCGTGGGGCCCGGACAAGATCACCGACGACGGCCGCGATCAACTACGCGCCCTGGGTTTCACCGTCTGAGCGCTTCCCGCCGGCAAGTGACCGGCTTTGTGGGGTTGCGGTCGGACCAGGCCTGGTTACGATCAACGTGTGAGCAATCCCAAACCCCACGGGGTCAAGGAAAATAGCGTCGGCGCAGAGCCGCATGTGATCGTGATGTTCGGTGCCACAGGCGATTTAGCACGCCGGAAGCTGCTGCCCGGGCTATTCCACCTAGCCTGCTCCCACCTGGCTCCCGAGATCCGCATCATCGGTACGTCGCTCGATGACATCGACAGCGAGACCTTCCGCAAACTGGTCGCGAAGGCCTGCACCGAGTTCTCCCACCACAAAACTTCTGATGAAGTTCTGGATCAGTTCACCACCAATTTGACCTACGTACCGATGAACGACGGGCCGGAAGCACTGGCGCGCGCCGTCGCTGAGCAGAGCGAAGCCCTCGATGGCAATGCCCATCTGCTGCATTACCTCAGCATCCCGCCCGCTGCGGTGATGCCGGTGATGGAGACGCTGCAGAAGGCGGACTTGGTGCACAACTCGCGGGTCGTCATGGAAAAGCCGTTCGGCATCGATCTGGCCAGCGCGCGAGAACTCAATAAAGCGATTCACGAGATCTTCGAAGAAGAACAGATCTTCCGCATCGATCACTTCCTGGGCAAGGAGGCCGCGCAGAACATCCTCGCGTTCCGGTTCGCGAACGGATTGTTCGAGCCGATCTGGAATCGAAACTTCATCGACCACATCCAGATTGACGTGCCGGAGAGGCTCACCTGCGAGAACCGCGCCGGATTCTACGAATCCGTGGGCGCGTTCAAGGACATGGTGGTCACCCACTTGTTCCAGATTCTGGCGTTCGTCGCGATGGAGCCCCCCACTGAACTTGCTCCAGAGGCGATCAGCGACGAGAAGAACAAGGTGTTCCGCTCGATGCGCCCGCTTGATCCAACCAAGGTGGTGCGTGGGCAATACCGGGGTTACCGCGACGAGCCTGGAGTGTCCGCGGAATCGGATACCGAAACGTTCGTCGCGCTCAAAGCCGAGATCGATAACTGGCGCTGGGCGGGTGTCCCTTTCTTTCTGCGCACCGGCAAAGGCCTCGCTGAGGGACAGCGCATCATCTCCATCGCATTCCACGAGCCGCCAAGGAGTATGTTTCCGCCCGGATCTGGTGTGGGACAAAAGGGTCCGGATCACCTGACCTTCGACCTTGCCGATGTGTCCAAGATGTCGCTGTCGTTTTACGGCAAGCGGCCTGGACCGGGAATGAAGTTGGACAAGCTCAGCCTGCAGTTCACGATGGAGGAAACCGGCCATGCCGGTGATGTTCTCGAAGCCTACGAGCGGCTGATTCTTGACGCGATGCGCGGCGATCGGACGCTGTACAACACCGCAGAGGGTATCGAGCGACTCTGGGAGGTCTCGGCCCCGTTGCTCGAGGACCCGCCGCCGGCACGTAGTTACGACCTCGATTCGTGGGGTCCCAATGCGGTTCATCCGTTGATTGCGCCGCGAGCGTGGCGGTTGCCCTTCGAGCGTGGCTGGCGCGGCAAGAACTAACCCCGCAGACGGCTAGTGCTGGTGGTGCCGCCCGCCGGGCTGCGCGCAGGCGCCGTTATCAGCCGGTTGAACGCTGATCGACGTCGCCTGCAGCGTGCCGCTGTCGTCTTTGGTGCCTCGCGCGGCGACGCACTTACCTTGACCCAGTGCTTGCCCGTCGGTGGCGGTCTGCTTGCTGTATTTGGTCGTGTCGGTGACGGTCACGTTGGATTGCGAGCCGTTGCCGTCGGCATCGGTGGCGTTAACGGTGATGGTGTTACCCGCGACCGTGGCAACCGTGCCGCTGACCGCGCGATGTTTCGCATTTCCGGCCGCTGGACGCTTGGGCTCTTGGCATTTGCCGTCAACGGCCGGGCTGATGCGCACGAATTGCGCGGTGATCGCGCCGCCACTGTCGGCGCTGTCCCGGGTGGGATGCACCGCAACGCAACTGCCGGCGGTGACGTCCGTCAGTTGCGCGGGGGTGATCTCGGTGATCTTCGTCGACGGGGTGAAGTCCACCGTGGCGTTTCCGCTCCGCTGGGTGACCTGAATCGCGTCGCCCGACACCGACGCGATCATCCCGTTGACCCAGGCTTTGCCGTTCGCGGACGCTGGCGGGGACGACGTCGCAGCGGAACTCGTCGGACCCGCCGCACTGGGGGGCTTGGTCGTGTTCGACGCACCGCAGGCAGCGACGGACAGCGCGGTTGCGCCGGTGAGCGTGAAAATCGCCAATCGGGTTAGTCGCGCGGACGCGAGAGTGGCAGGCATCCCAAACATTTAGGTCCTTTCAGATCGTCGGCCGCTGTGCGCGGGCCGGCCATGCAACGCTTCTCACAATTGGTGGCGCAGCTGAGCGCCCGCTGGCGCCCGATTATGAGCCAGCTGTGTATGCGCCGACGCGCTTGCGAGCTGTCTCTAGAACGCCGCTTCGGGAAGTTGCATGATGCCGTCGTCGACGGTGTCGATGATGCCACGCAGTGCGGTGAGGTTCGGCAGCATGTTCTGCGCGAAGAATCGCGCGGTCGCGATCTTGCCTTGATAGAACGCGTAGTCTTTTGTCGGCGCGGTGGCCAGGGCCGATTGCGCGATGTCGGCTTGCACCAACAGCCGCCAACCGATGAGCAAGTCGCCGACGGCCAGCAGGAATCGCACCGAAGCAAGCCCGACTTTGTATAACTCCGTGGGGTTTTCCGCGGCGGTCAGCAGGTAACCGGTCAAGGTGGCGGTCATCGCCCGGACGTCGTCGAGCGCGGTACGCAGCAGCCCGGCATGCTGCCGCAGTGCGTCATCACAGGCGTCGATGGTGTGGCTGATCTGCGACGCCACGTGCTCGAGGGCTTCGCCGCGGTCGCGAATGATCTTGCGGAAGAAGAAGTCCAGCGACTGGATTGCGGTGGTGCCCTCGTATAGGGAGTCGATCTTGGCGTCACGGATGTACTGCTCGATGGGGTAGTCGGTCAAAAAGCCCGACCCGCCGAGCGTCTGCAGCGATTCGGTCAGGATTTCGTACGCCCGTTCTGAGCCCACCCCCTTGACCACTGGGAGCAGCAGATCGTTGACGCGGTGTGCCATCTCGGCGTCTGTGCCTGAAATATTTTGTGCAACAACATTATCCTGGTGCGCCGCGGCATACAGGTAGAGCGCTCGCAGACCTTCGGCGTAGGCCTTCTGGGTGATCAGGCTGCGACGCACATCGGGGTGGTGCATGATCGTGACCCGCGGCGCGGCCTTGTCGGTCATCTGGGTCAGATCCGCGCCCTGCACCCGCTGCTTGGCGAATGCCAGCGCGTTGAGATATCCCGTGGACAGCGTGCCGGCGGCCTTGACGCCAACGGTCATCCGCGCATGCTCGATGACGGTGAACATCTGCGCGATCCCGTTGTGCACGTCGCCCACCAGATAGCCAACCGCGGGCAGTCCATGAGCGCCGAAAGTCAACTCACAGGTCGGCGAGGCTTTGAGGCCCATCTTGTGTTCCAGCCCGGTGGCGAAAACTCCATTCCGCGAACCGATTTCAAAAGTTTCCGGGTCGAAGAGGTATTTCGGCACGTAGAACAGGCTCAAGCCTTTGGTGCCCGCACCGGCGCCCTCGGGCCGGGCCAGCACGAGATGGAAGATGTTCTCGGCGGTATCGCCCACGTCGCCACCGGAGATGAACCGCTTGACGCCCTCGATGTGCCAGCTGCCGTCAGGTTGCGCGATCGCCTTGGTTCGGCCCGCGCCGACGTCGGAGCCGGCGTCGGCCTCGGTCAGCACCATGGTGGCCGCCCAACCCCGTTCCAGGGCCATCGCCGCCCACTGCTTCTGCTGCTCGGTGCCTTCGATGTAGACCGCGTTGGCCATCGCCGGGCCCATGCTGTAGAAGAACGCCGCAGCCGGATTGGCACAGTGCAGCATTTCGTTGATCGCCCATATCACCGGGCTCGGCGCGGACACGCCACCGATCTCTTCGGCAAGACCGATGCGCCACCACTCGGCGTCTTTGACCGCCTGCACCGATTTGGCCAACTCCGCGGGCACCGAGATGGTGTGACTGTTCGGCTCGAAAACCGGTGGGTTGCGGTCGGCCTCGGCGAACGAGTCGGCGATCGGGCCCTCGGCCAACCGCGCGACTTCGTCGAGCATCGTGTGGACCGTGTCGACGTCGAGCTCGCGGTAACGCCCCGCGCCGAGAACACTGCCGATGCCCAGCACCTCGAACAGGTTGAACTCGATGTCGCGGAGGTTAGCGATGTAGTGCCCCAACGGTTTTCCCTTCCCCGAGTAAATCTGGAGGCAGTGTGTCGGAGTCGGGATTGGGTACGCAACCGTAAGCTACGCCGACGGAAGCGTAACTTACGCCGACGCAACCGTAGGTTGCGAGGTCACCGAGTAGCGCTGTGCCTCAGACGATGTCGGTGGTAGCTCAAAGCGGCCGTAGAGTTGTGCCATGTTTTGGTTGTGCAGAACCTGCGGTGTCGAGCACAACACCGCACCGAGCGTGTGCGCGATTTGCGCCGACGACCGGCAGTGGGTGCCGGCCGAAGGGCAGCAGTGGGCGACGCTGGAGCAACTGGTCGCCGAAGGGATGCGGTCGCAGGTTGCCGTCGTTGAGGATGGCCTCGTGGCGATCGGCAGTTCGCCGGTGTTGGGAATCGGACAGCTGGGGAAACTGGTGTGCTCCGATGCCGGCAACGTGTTGTGGGATCCGTCGGGCTTTGTCGACGACGACGCCGTGGCGGCGGTCATCGAGCGCGGGCCGGTCATTGCCATCGTGGCCAGCCATCCGCACATGTACGGTGCGCAAGTTGAGTGGAGCCACCGACTAGGTGGCGTACCGGTGTATGTGAATGCCGCTGATGCCGAGTGGGTGATGCGCCCCGACCCGGTGATCCAGCACTGGTCGGATACCTTGCGGCTGACCCCGTCGTTATCCGTGGTTCGGGTGGGCGGGCATTTCCCCGGTAGCGCCGTCGCGTGCTGGACCGAGGGGGCCGACGGGCGCGGTGTGCTGCTGGCCGGCGACACCGTCTTTCCCAACCCGGACCGCCGCACCGTTGCGTTTCTGCGCAGCTACCCGAACCGTCTTCCGCTGTCCGCGGCCGTGGTGGAACGCATGGCCGGCACGCTGGCGGCGTTGGACTTCGACCGCATCTACGGCCTTTTCACCAACGCCATCGACTCCGACGGTCACGCCGCGGTCCAGCGATCGGCCGCCCGCCACGCTGCCTGGGTCCGCGGCGACTACGACCACCTGACCTGACCGTCGGGAACATTAAGGCAGTTCACGGCGTTGAGAGAGCCGTGACTACCCAAGACCTCACTGCCGAACAGTTCAACGACACCATCAACGGCAATGACATCGTTCTCGTCGACTTCTGGGCCTCCTGGTGCGGGCCGTGCCGCCAGTTCGCGCCCGCGTTCGCCGCGTCCGCGGAGAAGCACCCAGACATCGTGCACGCCAAGGTCGACACCGAAGCCGAACAGCAACTTGCCGCGGCGGCTGAGATCCGATCCATCCCCACGCTGATGGCGTTCAAGAAGGGCAAGCTGGTGTTCAACCAAGCCGGCGCCCTGCCACCGGCCGCACTGGAGGATCTGGTCCAGCAGGTGAAGAACTTCGACATCGACGCGGCGATCGCGGCGCAGGAGCAAGACCAGGCCTGATAATTCCCGGTCTGACTGCCTGACTCCTCAGCTGGCCGCTATGCGGCCCGCATCGTCATCAGGCGGTGTCGGTTACCGTGCAACGGTGAGTTTGGTCCTCGTTGAACATCCGCGACCGCAGGTCGCGCTCATCACCCTCAACCGGCCGGAGCGGATGAACTCCATGGCGTTCGACGTCATGGTGCCGCTCAAGGCGGCTCTGGAGGAGGTCACCTACGACAATTCGGTGCGCGTGGTCGTGCTGACCGGTGCGGGCCGAGGCTTCTCCTCGGGCGCCGATCACAAGTCGGCGGGGGAGGTGCCGCACGTCGAAGGCCTGACCCGGCCGACCTACGCACTGCGCTCGATGCAGATCCTCGACGACGTCATCTTGGCGCTGCGACGGCTGCACCAACCGGTGATCGCCGCGGTCAACGGGGCAGCGATCGGTGGCGGGCTGTGCCTGGCGCTGGCCGCGGACATCCGTGTCGCATCGAGCGGAGCCTATTTCCGCGCCGCGGGCATCAACAACGGGTTGACCGCCAGCGAGCTGGGTCTGAGTTACTTGTTGCCCCGGGCCATCGGTTCGTCGCGGGCGTTCGAGCTCATGCTGACCGGTCGCGACATCGACGCCGACGAAGCCGAGCGCATCGGGCTGGTGTCGCGCCAAGTGCCCGACGACCAACTCTTGGAGACCTGTTACGCGATGGCCGAACGGATCGCGGCGTTCTCCCGGCCGGGAATCGAGTTGACCAAGCGCACACTGTGGAGTGGACTGGACGCCGCTAGCCTGGAAGGGCACATGCAGGCCGAGGGCCTGGGCCAGCTCTTCGTTCGCTTGCTCACCACCAACTTCGAAGAGGCGGTTACCGCGCGTGCCGAGAAACGGCCGCCGGTGTTCACCGACGATAAGTAACACTGCATCGCCCGGCGACGATGCCGGCCAGCATGGCCGGAGGAGAAGCCGGACAACCAACTAAGGAGAGTGACCGTGATCACGGCTACGGACCTCGAGGTCCGCGCTGGTGCGCGCACGTTGCTCTTCGCGGACGGCCCGGCGCTGCGGATACAGCCCGGTGACCGCATCGGGCTGGTCGGGCGCAACGGCGCCGGGAAGACCACCACCCTGCGCATCCTGGCGGGGGAGAGTGAGCCGTACGCCGGAACGGTGAGCCGCAACGGCGAGATCGGTTATCTGCCGCAGGATCCCAAAGAGGGCGATCTCGACGTGCTGGCCCGCGATCGGGTGTTGTCCGCGCGCGGGCTGGACACGCTACTCACCGACCTGGAAAAGCAGCAGGCGCTGATGGCCGAGGTCGCCGACGACGTCGCACGCGACCGTGCGATCCGCCGCTACGGCCAGCTCGAGGAGCGCTTCGCCGCGCTGGGGGGTTACGGCGCCGAAAGTGAAGCAGGCCGCATTTGCGCAAGTCTCGGGTTGCCCGAACGGGTGCTGACCCAGCAGTTGCGCACGTTGTCCGGCGGCCAGCGCCGCCGGGTGGAGTTGTCGCGAATTCTGTTCGCCGCCTCGGATACCGGTGCCGGCTCGGCCACCACCTTGCTGCTCGACGAGCCGACCAACCACCTCGACGCCGATTCACTGGGCTGGCTACGGGATTTCCTGCGCAACCACGCCGGCGGACTGGTCGTCATCAGCCACAACGTCGAGTTGCTGGCCGACGTAGTTAACCGGGTCTGGTTTCTCGACGCGGTGCGCGGTGAAGTCGACGTCTACAACATGGGTTGGCAGAAGTATCTCGACGCCCGCGCCACCGACGAGCAGCGCCGCCGCCGCGAACGTGCCAACGCCGAACGCAAGGCCACCGCATTGCGCGCCCAAGCCGCCAAACTCGGCGCCAAGGCCACCAAAGCCGTTGCAGCCCAGAACATGCTGCGGCGCGCCGACCGGATGATGGCCGCGCTTGACGAAGAACGGGTAGCCGACAAAGTGGCCCGGATAAAGTTTCCGAGCCCGGCGGCTTGCGGGCGCACCCCGCTGGTGGCCACCGGCCTGACCAAGACCTACGGATCGCTGGAAGTCTTCACCGGCGTCGACCTCGCCATCGATCGCGGCTCCCGGGTGGTCGTGCTCGGCCTCAACGGCGCGGGCAAGACGACCTTGCTGCGGCTGCTGGCGGGCGTCGAGCAGCCCGACGCCGGGGCGCTGGAGCCCGGACACGGTTTGAAACTCGGGTATTTCGCGCAGGAGCACGACACCCTCGATGACGCCGCGACGGTATGGCAGAACATCCGGCACGCCGCACCCGATTCCGGGGAGCAAGACCTGCGAGGTCTGCTCGGCGCCTTCATGTTCAGCGGCAGCCAGCTCGAGCAGGCGGCCGGCACGCTGTCCGGCGGGGAGAAGACCCGGCTCGCACTCGCCGGTCTGGTGGCGTCGACGGCGAATGTGTTGTTGCTCGACGAGCCGACCAACAACCTCGATCCGGCTTCTCGCGAGCAGGTGCTGGACGCGCTGCGCAGCTACGCCGGGGCGGTGGTGCTGGTGACACACGACCCCGGCGCCGCCGAAGCACTCGATCCGCAACGTGTCGTGCTGCTGCCCGACGGCACCGAAGACCATTGGTCCGAGGAATACCGGGATCTCATCGAGTTGGCTTAACGGTTAGCTTCACCGTGGCGCAGACGATTTCGTCAAATCGCCGCGCCGCCGACGTCGGCTTCTTACTCTATGTGCTTTGGGGGTCCTGTTCAGCGGGGAGGTGCCGATGAGGAAATCGAAGAAATCGCGCACGCAGTTGTTGGGCGAACTGCGCAGCGCATACGAGGGTGGGGCCAGCATTCGTACTCTGGTCGCGTCCACCGGCAGATCGTACGGTTCGATCCACAGCATGCTGCGCGAGTCGGGCACCACGATGCGCAGTCGCGGTGGTCCCAACCACCGCACCCGGACCCGGTAGGCCGGTACCTTCGCCGCGACGACTTATCCCTGGCGTACCGAGCTCTCGACCAGATCGAGGACGGCGCTGAGGCGCTGCGGATCTTCACCGGAGGCGACCCGGGCTACTAGCCCGTCGAGAACCAGGTCCAGGTAGCACACCAAAACGTCACTGGGGATGTCGTCACGCACCCGCCCGGCCTGTTTCTGCCGACGCAGCCGATCAATCGTCGCCGCCGTCAACTCCGCCGAGCGCTCCGCCCACCCACGACTGAACGTGGGGTCGTGGCGCAGCTTCCGCGCGATCTCCAATCGCGTGGCGAGCCAGTCGAACTGGTCGGGTGCATTGAGCATGTCCCGCATCACCTGGATGAGACCCTCCCGGGACGCGACCGCGGCCATCCGCTCGGCGTCCTCGCGGGCCAGTTCGAAGAACAACGTGTCTTTATCGCGGAAGTGATGGAAGATCGCTCCGCGCGACAAGCCGATGGCATGTTCCAGCCGGCGCACCGTCGCTTGCTCGTAGCCGAATTCGGCAAAGCAGCGACGGGCACCGTCGAGGATCTGACGGCGACGGGCCGCCAGATGGTCCTGGCTGACCTTAGGCACGGACGCCCCCGCTTAGATTCTCGCGTGGCGACCCGCTGCGCCCGGCTGCGCCGCGCTTGCGATCGCCACGGTTCTCGCGTG
>DASQSQ010000378.1:0-4613 GCA_035642315.1 Mycobacterium sp. | reverse complement strand
AGACCGCAGAGCAGGTCAAGGCGCTGGATCGCCGCATCATCACCTCGGAGGTCGACGTCCGCGACTACGACGCGCTCAAAAGCGCGGTGGACAACGGGGCCGAGCAACTGGGCGGACTCGACATCATCGTGGCCAACGCTGGCATTGGCACCAGCGGCGACACGCTGGACCAAATGGACGAAACCCGTTGGCAGGACATGATTGACGTCAACCTCAGCGGCGTGTGGAAGTCCGTCAAAGCCGGGGTGCCGCACCTACTGGCCGGTGGCCGGGGCGGTTCAGTCATCTTGACCAGCTCGGTCGGTGGGCTTAAGGCCTACCCGCACGTCGGCCATTACGTCTCAGCCAAACATGCTGTGGTCGGTCTCATGCGCACCTTCGCCGTCGAACTCGGCCCGCATTCCATCCGGGTGAACTCGGTCCATCCCACCCATGTGAATTCGCCCATGCTGATGCACGAGGCGACCTATCGCACGTTTCGGCCCGACCTACCGGAGCCAGGACCCGACGACATCGCACCGATCTGCCAGATGTTCCATGTGCTGCCCATTCCGTGGGTGCAGTGCGAGGACATCAGCAACGCGGTGCTCTTCCTCGCCTCAGACGAATCGCGCTACATCACCGGCGTGCCGCTGCCGATCGACGCGGGCAGCTGCTTGAAGTAGCCAGGAGGGCACCACATAAGAGTTGAACTTTTGAGAAAAGCAGAATAGCGTTCTACTGCCACCATATCTTTAGGAGCGGTTGTGGGGATTCTCGCGGAGCGGCGCAGCTTTGTCGCTGGCCGTTGGATTACCGGCGATGACGTGGTCAGCGTCGAAAATCCCGCGGACGAAAGCCATGTCGCCGATATCACGGCCACCCCGATTGACGAGGTGCACCGCGCGATCACCGAGGCGCGCCGCAGCTTCGACGACGGAGTCTGGTCCGCGATGCCGGCCAGGCAACGGGCACGCGTGTTGCAGGACTTCATCGATCATGTTGAAGGCGCCCGCGACACACTGCTGCCCACACTGGTCGCTGAGGCTGGTCAGCCGGAGCGCTTCGCGGAGATGACACAGCTGCTCGCCGGGGCGGCCATCGCCCGTCAGACCATCGACCTCTTCCTGTCGATGTCGCATGAGCAAGCAAGTCCGGTCCCCGTCGACGACCTCGTACGTGGCCGGGTCGCACTCAGTATCAGGCGCCATGAGCCGGTCGGGGTGGTCACCGCGATCACGCCCTACAACGCGGCGCTTATCATGGGATTCCAGAAGCTTATTCCCGCGCTGATGGCCGGCAACTCGGTGATCTTGCGACCCAGTCCGCTGACGCCGATCTCGTCGCTGATCTTCGGTGCCGCCGCCGAGGCAGCAGGTCTGCCGCCTGGAGTGCTGAGTGTAGTGGTGGAGTCCGGCATCGACGGTGCGGAATTGCTGACCAGCCATCCGGCCGTCGACATGGTGTCGTTCACCGGTTCAACGGTGGCCGGCCGCAAGATCCTCATTCAGGCCGCACCCACCGTGAAACGGGTGTCGCTCGAGCTCGGCGGCAAATCAGCGCAAATCTATTTGCCGGACGCGGTATCTCGCGCTGCCGGCGGTGCGGCTGCCGCGATCGCCACCACGGCCGGTCAGGCGTGTGTGGCCGCCACCCGGATGCTCGTGCCGCAGGACCACAAAGAAGAGGTCCTCGAGGCGGTGAGCGCGGCCTACGCCGCGATCAAGGTCGGCCCACCCACCGATCCCTCGACCGTCATGGGCCCAGTCATCAGTGCCGCCCAGCGCGATAAGTGCGAGCGTTACGTGGCGCTGGCAGAGGAGCACGGTGGCAAAGTATTTAGCGGCGGCGGACGTCCCGCGGGCCTGGACCGCGGCTACTACTTCGAGCCCACCGTGTTGGATCTTCCCAGCAACGCGAATCCTGCGGCGCAGGAAGAGATCTTCGGACCGATCATCGGTGTGCTGGGCTACCGCGACATCGAAGACGCGGTGGCAATCGCCAACGACAGCATCTACGGCCTGTCCGGTCAGGTGTATGGAACCGATGCGGCGGCCGCGGTGGCAGTGGCCCGCCGGCTACGCACCGGTGCCGTCAACGTCAACACCACTGTTTTCTCGGCGTACGCGCCGAGCGGGGGTTACAAGCAGAGCGGCCTGGGACGCGAACGAGGCCCCGACGGTATCCGCGAATTTCAGGAGGTAAAGCACATGTCGATTGGAGAGCTGAAATGAGCCCAGAATCCAACGGGAACAAGACATTTAACCTGGACTGGCTGATCTCGGTCGATGATCACATCCTCGAGCCGCCGAATCTATGGGTCGACCGCGTTGCCTCCAAGGATCGAGACCGTGCCCCGCACATGGAGGTCGACGACAATGGCATGGACTTTTGGGCCTACGACGGCAAGAAGCTTCCGAGCAGTGGGCTGAGCGCCGTCGTCGGCAAGTCCAAGGAGGAGTTCAGCCCCGAGCCCCTGTCCTACTCGGAGATGCGGCCAGGGTGCTACGACGCCACGGCACGCATAGAGGACATGGACCACTCCGGTGTGCTTGCATCGCTGTGCTTTCCGACTCTGCCCCGGTTCTGCGGGCAACTGTTCATGGAAGCCAGCGACCGGGAATTCGGGTTCCGATGCCTCCAGATCTACAACGACTGGCTCGTCGAAGACTGGTGTGGCGCGGCGCCGGGCCGCTACATCCCGCTGATGCTGATCCCCATGTGGGATCCCCCCCTCGCCGTGAAGGAGATGGAGCGCATGGCGGCCAAGGGCGTCACGGCCTTCGCATTCTCCGAGAATCCAGAACCGCTGGGATTGCCGACCATTCACGACGTCAACGGCTACTGGAATCCGGTCATGCAGGCGGCCAACGAATTAGGGCTCGTCGCGAGCATGCACGTGGGCTCGTCGTCGACCCTGCCCAAGATCTGTTCGGACGCGCCGTTCATGGCCAACCTCACCTGGGGTGCCTCGCGCACATCGGGAACGATGCTGTCCTGGCTATTCAGCGGATTGTTCCAGCGTTACCCGAACCTGAAGATCGCTCTGTCCGAAGGCGAGGTCGGCTGGATGCCCTACTTCCTGGAACGCGCCGAGCAGGTGCTCGACAAGCAGCGGTACTGGGTGAAGCGCGGGACCAAGTTCATGGGCCACGCCGGAAATGAGGCCGACCTGGACACGCTCGACATCCGGGAAACATTCCGTAACCACATCTACGGCTGCATCATCGAGGACCACCACGCAGTAAAGAGTTTGGACGAACTCGGCGAGGACAACATCATGTGCGAGACCGACTATCCGCACTCGGATTCCACCTGGCCCGACTGCATCAGTGTCGCCCGCAACACCATGAAGGATCTCCCGGAGAACGTGCAGTACAAGCTGCTGCGGGGCAACGCCGAACGGCTCTATAGGTTCACGCCGGCAGAGCCGCCCGTCTTGGCGAGCGCCTGAGCCGATGACCGGCGTACTGGACGGTAAGAGTGCCATTGTCACGGGCGCCGGTTCCGGCGTTGGTCGGGTGTCGGCGCTGAGGTTCGCTGAGGAAGGCGCCCTGGTGGTCGCGGCCGACATTGACCTCGACCATGCGAAAGATACGGTGCGCCAGATTGAATCGGCTGGTGGCACCGCCATCGCCGTCGGGACTGACGTATCGGACGAGCAGCAGGTCCAGGCGATGATTGCGGCTGCGGTCGACCAGTACGGTCGGCTCGACATCCTGTTCAATAACGTCGGCATACCGACGCCGCGACTCGGCATGGCTTTCGAGGATCACACGCTCGATGACTTCAACCGCTTGGTGTCGGTCAACCTCGGCGGTGTGTTCCTCGGCTGCAAGCACGCAGTGCTGCGCTTCAAGGAGCAAGGCGACGGCGGCGTCATCCTCAACACCGCTTCGGTGGCGGGGCTGGTCGGGTGGGGTGGCACGGTGTACGGCGCTACCAAGGGTGGCGTCATCCAACTCACCCGGGGAGTCGCGATCGAAGCGGCGCCCTTCGGAATTCGCGTCAACGCGATCTGTCCGGCTGCGATGCCGCTGACCGGTTTCATGGCCGCGGGCGGATTGAAAGTCGACGCGGATCAGCAGGCAGCGATTGCCGAAACCGTCGGTGGGCAGCACCCGCTCGGGCGGCCGATCACGGCACAAGATTGCGCCGAGGCCGCGCTGTATCTGGTCTCGGAGGCGTCGCGCAACGTCACCGGGGTGGCGCTGCCGGTCGACGGCGGGTTCGTAGCTCGATGACTGCACCCGCGCTGGACCGCGATCGACTACGGGAGCTTTTCGACCTACGAAGCTCCTACAACGTCTACAGCGGCGGCGCTTACGAAGACGACCCGTATCCGGTGTGGCACCGGTTGCGCGAAGAGGGTCCGGTGCTGCCCGGCGTTTTGCATGAGCTGACCGGCTCGACCGACACGATGTTCTTCCACGGACTGCCCTATCCCGACAGCGCGCATTTCACGGTGTTCGACTACGACTCCTGCATGATGGCCTACCGCAACCCGGATGTGTTCGCCTCGTCCCCGCAGCCCATCGACCTCGAGGGCGGCCCGCTAGGCCTGACCAACAGCATGTTGTCGATGGGCGGCGCGCAGCACAAGCGTTATCGCGCACTCGTTCAACCGTCGTTCT
>DASQSQ010000377.1:0-11130 GCA_035642315.1 Mycobacterium sp. | reverse complement strand
TGTGCCAGCGCCTCGCCGACAAGCATCCGGTCCAGCGCCGCGTTCGCCTCGTCCGGGCTGGCCGGCTCGGGTGCGGCCGGTCCGTCCAGCGAGCGGACTTCGTTGCGGAACCGGGAGCTGCGGCGTTCGTCGATGATCATGTTGCGGGCGACGGTGAACAGCCATGCTCGCGCTGGACGTTCCGTGTCGCCGATGACCTCCGGATGCTGCCATGCCCGCATCAGCGTCTCCTGGACCACATCTTCGGCCCGGGCCGCGTCACCGGTCAACCGCATCGCATAACGCCACAAGGGCGCGGCGTGCTCGTCGTAGAGCGCCTTCATCAGCGCCTCTTCGGCGTTCGCTGAGCCAGCGATGCGAGTCACTCGATCACCTCCTGACAGGTAATACGAGTTGGCGGCCCTTCCAGTTCATCGCGGCCGAGGTCCAACGGGTCGGACATTCAGTCGGAAATCCAGTTTCCGTGGAATCCGTGCGGTACCCGCTGGGGCAGGCGGACGCGAGCTACCGGCTCACCCTCGAAGTCGGAAGCGTCGATGACCACCAGGTCAGTGCCGTCGGTCTCCGGGTCGTAGACGTACGTCAAATACCAGCCGGCCAGCTCATCGGACTCCCCGACGGCCGGCGCGAACACCGCCTCACTCGGCGAACCACGGCCAACGCCGCCAAACCGCTGCTCGGAGGCGGTGCCACGTTGCAGGTCGTAGCGGACCAGCGCGTCGCTGCCGACGGCCACGGAGTAGCGGGCCGCCGCGCCGGCCAGCCGGTCGTCGACGCGTGGGTACTCCACCCCGCGGTCGTCGAGTTGACTCTCCTCGACTACCCCGGTGTCCAAGTTGAGCTTCCAGCGCCACAATGCGGCATCGGTGTTGAATTTGCTACTGTCACGCCATATTTCGGGGTAGCGGACCACTTCCAGCACTACAGAATTCTCGTCGGCCGATGTCACGTCGTAAGCGTTGGCGATGTGGAACACGTAGCACGGGTCGATGTCGAGCCAGCGCACCGGGCCATACGGGTCGTCACGGCGCAGCACACCCAGCCGGGCACCGTAATCGTCGTCCCATCGGTACGGCAGGTCCCGCAATTCGCGAACGTCTTGTTGCGCCAAGGCAACACGGAGGTCGAACACCAGCGGCAAGTCCAGGAAAACGATGTGTTCGGCGGTCAACGCGAAGTCGTGCATCATTGTCAGCGCTGGGACGTCGATCGGGCGGTTGATCGTCAGCCGGCCGTCGGCGTCCGCACGGTGATAGACCACATGTGGTTCAAGGATGTTGCCGGTACCGAAGAAATGCATCTCACCGGTGGCCGGGCAGATCTTCGGATGGGCGGTCATCGAATCGGTCAACTTGCCCGCGAAGTCGTAGACACCGACCGTTTCCAGGTCGTTGCTGATTTCGTAGGGCAGCGAAAATTCCATCAGCGCAAGCGTTTTCCCGGCGTGGCGAACGACGTGAGTATTGGCGATGCTGGCGTGCAGGTTTCGGGTACCGTCTTCGTTGTAGGGCCCAATGGGATTTTCGAAGCTCTCGGTGCGCACCCAACGATTCCGGTACCACGCTGCGCGGCCATTCTCCAGCCGCACTCCGTGGACCATTCCGTCTCCGACACACCAGTGGGCCGCGCCCGTGCGGGCATTCGGACCGTTGCGCAGATACCAGCCGTTCAGTTCGGCGGGGATGCGGCCTTGCACCGGCAGATCGAAGGCGGTCAGCTCGTCGTGCACCGGCGCATAGTTGCCGGTGCGGAAGACCGGCAACACGGTCTGTGCATCGACCACCGCGGCCGGTACCAGCGCAGGCTGTTTGGCCCGCTCTGCGATACTGGCCGCCCGTTGGTCGGCCTTCGCCAGCAGCGATGTCAGCATGTCCGGGCACGGCGGGGCGGCGGACGTTTTATCGGCGCCGTTGGGCGCAACAACGTCGTCGTAGTGGAGCACCGACAGCAGCGGCGCGACGGCGGTCAGTTCGGCGACGGCGGTGCGACACGAGGCGCAGCCGTCCAGATGTGCCTCGTATTCACGCCGGTCGGCATCCGACAGGGAGCCCAACACGTACGCCGCATCCCACATCGCGTAGTCGCGCGCGCCGTTGAGCTTGCCGGGTTCCGTCATCGTGTCACCCCCATCTCCAACAGTGCCTGTCGCAATCCTCGCAGCGCGTAGTGCAGCCGCGACTTGACCGTGCCCTCGGCGATCCCGAGATCCGCGGCGATCTGCGCAGTGGTCCAGCCCAGGTAGTACGAGCGGCCGACCACTGCGCGGTGTTCTTCGGACAGCTGAGCCATCGCGTCGCCGATCAACTGCCGGTTCAACGTCCCGGTCGTCTCGTCGGGACCCTCCGGTTCAGGGGGACCCGACCCGTCCGACGACATCACCTCGTTGCGGAACCTGGCGCTGCGCGAGTTGTCGATGACCATGTTCCTGGCAACGGTGAAAAGCCAACCGCGTGGAGACTGCCCGTTGTTGAGGACGTGCGGATGTTGCCATGCCCGCAGCAGCGTCTCCTGCACCACGTCCTCGGCATGGGCAGAATCACCGGTCAACCGCCACGCATAGCGCCACAAAGCGGCGGCATGTTGGTCATACAGCCGCTGAATGGCGTCCGTGTCCGCGCCGGCGCTCGGGATGTCCATCACCAGCCTCTCGGTGATGACACGGTTCAGGTGTTCGTTTGGTTCACCCGAGGGTCAAAATGCGTGGCCCGTCGTCGGTGGCCGCGACGGTGTGCTCCCAGTGTGCAGCACGCGAACCGTCGGCGGTAGTGACCGTCCACTGGTCGTCGAGCACCACAGTCTTGCCAGTGCCCAGCGTCAGCATCGGCTCGATGGCCAGCACCGATCCGTGGGCGAGCAGCGGACCACGTCCGGGAGATCCCTCGTTGGGCAGAAATGGATCCATGTGCATCTGTCTGCCGATGCCGTGGCCGCCGTAGCCCTCGACGATGCCGAACGCCCGCCCGTAGCGGGCCTCGGCCGCATGCGTGCCGGTTTCGATGGCGTGCGACACGTCGGTCAGCCGGTTGCCGGGAATCATGGCGGCGATTCCCGCCTCCATGGATTCCTTGGTGGCCTGCGAGAGCAACTCGTCGGCGGGGATGAGTGGGCCGACACCGAAGGTGATCGCGGCGTCGCCGTGCCAGCCGTCCAGGATTGCGCCGCAGTCGACGGATACCAGGTCACCGGAGGCCAGGGTCTCGCCGGCGGTCGGGATGCCATGCACGACGTGGTCGTTGACCGATGCGCAGATGGACGCCGGGTAGCCGTGGTAACCCAGGAAGGACGGCGTCGCGCCGGCGTCGCGTATCACCGATTCGGCGATCTCGTCGAGGTGGTGCGTCGACACACCGGGGACTGCGGCTGACCGCACCGCCGCCAGCGCGGCGGCGACCACGGCGCCCGCGGCGGCCATCGCGTCGAGTTCGCCTGTGCTGCGTTGCGGCACGACCTTGCGACTGCGCAGCCCGCCCAGGGCGATCACGGTTACTTTCCCAGGGCGCGTAACGCGCGGGCGAACACTTCGTCGACACTGCCGACGGCGTCGACGGTTTTCAGCTCGTTGCGTTAGTACTCGATCAGCGGCGCGGTTTCGTCGCGGTAGACGTTCATCCGGTTGTGGATGACCTCGTCGGTGTCGTCGGCGCGGCCACGCGCCTTGAGCCGCTCGAACAAGACGTCTTCGGGCACCCGAAACTCCAGCACCGCGTCGAGCTGGGTTCCGCGCCGCTCGAGCATGTCGTGCAGCGCTTGGGCCTGCCCGACCGAGCGTGGATAACCGTCCAGGATGAAGCCTTCGTCGGTGTCCGGCTCGGTCAGCCGGTCGTCGACCAGTTCGTTGGTCAGCTCGGACGGCACCAGGTCGCCGGCGTCCAGGTAGCGCTTGGCTTCCAGACCGAGCTTGGTGCCGGTGCTGATGTTGTGCCGGAACAGCTCGCCGGTGGACAGGTGTGGAATTTGGAGTTTCTCAGCCAGCTTCTCGGCCTGCGTACCCTTACCCGCTCCGGGGGGACCAAGCAACACAACTCTCACTTGAGGAACCCTTCGTAGTTGCGCTGCATGAGCTGACTCTCGATCTGCTTCACCGTATCCAACCCGACACCGATCGCGATCAGCACCGCGGTGCCGCCGAACGGCAGGTTCTGCACCGTCCCCGTGTTGCCGATCTGGAGGAACAGATTAGGCAGCACCGCGATGACGCCGAGGTAGATCGAGCCCGGCAGCGTGATTCTGCTGAGCACATAACGCAGGTAGTCGGCGGTCGGCTTTCCGGGCCGGATGCCGGGGATGAAGCCACCGAACTTCTTCATCTCGTCGGCACGTTCGTCGGGGTTGAACGTGACCGAGACGTAGAAATACGTAAAGAAGATGATCAGCGCGAAATAGACGGCGATGTAAACCGGGCTCCCGGGGTTGGACAGGTAATTGGCGATGAATTTGTCCCACCAGCTGTTGCCGACGCCGCCGGTGCCGCTGCGGATCAACTGGGTGATCAGACGCGGAATGTAGATCAGCGAGGAGGCGAAAATAACCGGTATAACACCGGCCTGGTTGACCTTCAGTGGCAGATACGTCGAGGTGCCGCCATACATGCGGCGGCCAACCATGCGCTTGGCGTATTGCACCGGGATGCGGCGCTGGCCCTGCTCGACGAAGACCACGCCGATGACGATGATCAGCGCCGCCACGCAGACCAGCGCGAACGTCACACCGCCGCGGCTGTCCAGAATGCTCTTGCCTTCACCCGGGATGCGGGCGGCGATGCCGGCGAAAATCAGCAATGACATGCCGTTGCCGATGCCGCGCTCGGTGATCATCTCGCCCATCCACATCACCAGCGCCGCGCCAGCCGTCATCACGATCACGATCACGACAAGGGAGAAGATGCTCTGGTTGGCGATGATGTCCAGGGTGCAGCCTTGCAGCAGCCCGCCATTGGCGGCCAGCGCCACGATGCTGGTGGCCTGCAGGATGGCCAGCGCGATCGCCAGATAACGGGTGTACTGGGTCATCTTGACCTGGCCCGACTGGCCCTCTTTGCGCAGTTCCTCGAACCTCGGGATGACGACGGTGAGTAGCTGCACGATGATGCTCGCGGTGATATAGGGCATCACCCCGACCGCGAACACCGTCAGTTGCAACAGCGCGCCACCGGAAAACAGGTTGATCAGCGAGTAGATCTGAGCCGCGTCCCCGCCGCTGACTTGCGCGATGCACTTCTGCACATTCGGGTAGTTCACCCCGGGCGACGGGATCGACGCGCCCAGCCGGTAAAGCACGACGATACCCAGCGTGAACAGGATCTTCCGTCTCAGGTCGACTGTTCGCAGCGATGAGATGAAAGCCGAAAGCACTCTTCCTCCTGCGCAGCCGGTCTCTGGTCGCGGCATGCCAATGGGGCTGGTATGACCAGCGTCAAATGGTCCTGCGTCACGCGCCAAGCACTCGCAGGCCAACAGGTGTCCAGCGCGCGTCAGACAGTCTACGAGACTAACAGCGGTGGTCGCGCTCGCCCGCAAACGGGTAGGCGTACACACAGCCCGTCCATAGCAACAAGACGTATAGTTTCAGTGGCTCTTTACCTTGGCTAAATATCAAGTCGGCGGCGAATTCTCCTCGAAGGGTTTTGCATGACAGACATGGCGAACACGCGGTTTGAGGGCGATACCTGGGATTTGGCGTCGAGCGTGGGCGCCACCGCGACGATGGTGGCCGTCGCCCGGGCGCTGGCCAGCGAGGACACCGACCCGCTCATCAACGACCCATTCGCCGCGCCGCTGGTACGCGCGGTGGGGATCGATTTCTTCACCCGGGTGGTCGACCGGGAGATCAGTCCGGCCGACACCGGTGAGACCGGCGAGATGGAATTGCAAACTGAAACCGACTCGCTGGCGGTGCGGACCCGGTTTTTCGACGACTTCTTCATCAACGCGGCCGCGGCGGGGATCGGTCAAGCCGTGATCCTGGCCGCCGGTCTGGACGCCAGGGCGTACCGGCTGGCGTGGCCGCCCGGCACCGTCGTCTACGAGGTCGACCAGCCCACGGTCATCAAATTCAAAACCGACACCATGGCACGGCTGGGTGCCGAGCCGACGACCGAGCGCCGCACGGTCAGCATCGACTTGCGCGAAGACTGGCCGGCCGCGTTGCGCAAAAGCGGATTTGACGACACCAAACCGGCGGCCTGGAGTGCCGAGGGGCTGCTGATGTACCTCCCGCCGGAAGCCCAGGACCGGCTATTCGACCACATCACCGCGCTCAGCGCTCCCGGCAGCCAACTGGCCACCGAATACCACCCGGATATCGGTCCGACGATGGCCGAACGCGGACGGGCCATGAACCAGCGTTGGGCCAATCTGGGCTGTGACCTTGACATGTCTGGGCTGTTCTACGACGGCGAGCGCAACAACGTCGCCGAGTATCTCGGCGATCGGGGTTGGCAGGTGAACGCCCGCGCGCGACGCGAGTTGTTCGCCGACTACGGTCGCCCCTTCCCCACCGACCAAGAATTGGCCGCGTTCCGCAACATCGTCTCCGTCATTGCAACCCGCAGCTAGGAGCTGACCATGGCCGCAAGCGACACCAAACGACACGAGGGCGACAGCTGGGATTTGGCGTCCAGCGTGGGTGCCACCGCCACGGCGGTGGCCGCCCGGCGCGCGATGGCGTCAAAAGGACCGAATCCGCTGATCGACGATCCCTTCGCCGAACCACTGGTCAACGCCGTCGGCGTCGACGCCTTCATCAAGATGATGAACGGCGAAATCGACCTTGTGGAGGACGATCCCGCATTCACCCCACAGCGGCTGGCCGAGGGAATGGCAGTCCGGACCCGGTTTTTCGACGGCTTTTTCGCCGACGCAGCCGCGGCGGGTGTGCGTCAGGCCGTGATTCTGGCCGCCGGACTCGACACCCGCGCCTACCGGCTGGCGTGGCCCGCGGACACCGTGGTCTATGAAATCGACCAGCCCCGGGTCATCGAGTTCAAGACCCGCACGCTGGCCGATCTGGGTGCGGCTCCGTCCGCCGACCGTCGGGCGGTGGCCGTCGACCTGCGCGACGACTGGCTGCAAGCCTTGCAGGACAACGGGTTTGATTCGGGGCGGCCGACGGCCTGGATCGCCGAGGGGTTGCTTGGCTATCTGCCGCCGGAAGCCCAGGATCGGTTGTTCGACAACATCACCACGCTCAGTTTCTGCGGAAGCCGACTGGGTACCGGTTACGTCCCGGATATCCCCGGCCGCATCGCTAAACGAGGCCGGGAGATCAGCGAGCGGTGGCGCCGCCTCGGGCTGGACCTCAACTGGGCCGACTTGGTCTACGACGGCGAGCGTAACGACGCCGTCGAGTATCTGACCGACCGCGGCTGGCAGACGACGGTCCATACGACACCAGAGTTGTACGCCGACAACGGTTTTGACTTCCCCGAAGGCCCGACGATGGTCGCGTTCGGCGACATCAGGTACGTGTCCGCGGCGCTGCCGTAGAACTTCGCGAGGGTCGCGACCCGAGCTCGAGAAATCGGCGATATCGGTCTTCCATCGGGCCCGTCCAGACGGGATCGGGTGGGACGATGCGCTCGACAGCGGCCCACCGCGCGGCGTCGGTGATCGACGATTCCCTGCCGACTGCCATCCGGCTGAGGAACGCCGCGCCCAGCGCGGCGCCCTCGGCCACGCCCGACACCTCCACCGGCCGGCCGGTCGCGTCGGCGATGGCCCGCAGCCACGGCTCGACTCGGGTACCGCCGCCGGCGGCCACGATCCGCGCCGGGTTCGCCCCGCTGAGCTCGATGAGCTGGCGGACCACGAAGCCCGAAGCCTCGTAGGCCGCGCGGCGCAGCGCCACCGCATCGTGGGTGAGATCGAGGCCGTCGAGTATCCCGCGGCGGTCGGGGTCGTGGAAGGGTGTTCGTTCGCCGCGCAGGTAGGGCGACCACACCGGTACCCGCCGCGGATCCGCCGTCGCCGGGTCGCCGGGTCCCAGCACGCGGTCGACCCAGCCGAGAAACAAACCGCCGGCATTGCTCGCGCCGCCGATCTGACTCTTGCCGGTCATGGTCGGGATGGTCCACAGGCCCGGCACCTGCCGCGCCTCGGGGATGGTCACCCAGACGATCAAGGTGGTGCCGCACAGCACCAGGACGTCGCCGTCGTCGTCGGCGCCGGCGACCAGCTGCTCGCACAGCGCGTCGATGGCACCGACGGCCAGTGTGGCGCCCCCACCGCGCAGCCGCCCGGCGGCAGCACCCGGGGCTTCGACGCGGGGCATCGCCTCGACCGTCGCACCGCGTTCGGCACACGCCTGCGCATTCCAGCCGCCGTCGAACAGTGGCAGCGCGGTGTATGCGGTGGGAAAGTCGATCACCGCCTCGCCCGCCAGCGCGTAGTTGGCCACCGCCGGCGCCGGCCAGTACCCGGCCGCGTCGGGCGCTTGCGCCGCCGTCCAGCGCAGAAATTCGGCGGCCTCGCCCGGCGGCAACGGACCCTCGGTGTTCGCACCGTCCATGCGGCCCCGACTGTCGCCGTAGAGCAGTCCCGGTGTGATCGGATGGCCGCCGGAGTCGACGGCGGTCAGCGACGGCACCATCGCGGAAACGGCGACCGCCAGGGCATCCGGCCGTGCCAGTTGCTCCAGCGCCGCCAGCGGGCCGAGTCGCCAGGCCTCGTCGGCGTTGTGTTCCAGCCGGTCCGGTGTCGGCACCCGCAATTCGTGCGGGACGCGTGCCCGCGCGACCACCCGGCCTTGCGCGTCGGCGGCCACCGCTTTGACGGCGGTGGTGCCGATGTCGATGCCGATTGTGACCTCTTCGCGTGACACGGGCGTCACCGTACGCCAGCATTGGCAGTCGTGACGCGTGCTTTGGTGACGGCCCCGCTGCGTGGCGAGGGGTTCGAGAAGTTGCGACGGCTGGCCGATGTCGTCTACGACCCGTGGATCGAGCAGACCCCGCTGCGTATTTACAGCGCCGAGCAGCTGGCTGACCGGATCTCGTCTGAAGGCGCCGATTTCGTTGTCGTGGAAAGCGATTCGGTCAAGGGGCCGGTGTTCGAATTGGGATTGCGGGCCATCGCCTCGACGCGCGGGGACCCGAACAACGTCGACATCGCAGGCGCGACCGCGGCCGGGATTCCGGTGCTGAACACCCCGGGCCGCAACGCCGATGCGGTCGCCGAGATGACGCTCGCGCTGCTTTTCGCCGCCACCCGCCACGTACTCGGCGCCGACGCCGACGTGCGCGCCGGCGAGGTGTTCCGCGACGGCAGCATTCCCTATCAGCGCTTCCGCGCGTGGGAAGTCGCCGGCCAAACCGTCGGGCTGATCGGCCTGGGCGCCGTTGGGCGGGCGGTGAAGTGGCGGATGGCCGGGCTCGGCATGCGGGTCATCGCCTATGACCCATACAACGACGAGGCCACGCACAGCCTCGACGAACTGCTCGCCGAGGCCGACGTCGTCTCGCTGCATGCGCCGGTCACCGCCGACACCACCGGGCTGATCGGCGCCCAACAGTTCGCGGCCATGCGCGACGGCGTGGTCTTCCTCAACAGCGCCAGGGCGCAGCTGCACGACACCGACGCGCTCGTCGAGGCGCTGCGCAGCGGCAAGGTGTCTGCCGCGGGTTTGGACCACTTCGTCGGCGAATGGCTGCCGACCGATCACCCGTTGGTCGGAATGCCCAATGTGGTGCTCACGCCACACATCGGCGGGGCGACGTGGAACACTGAGGCGCGGCAGGCACAAATGGTGGCCGATGACCTGGAAGCGCTGCTGTCGGGTAAGACGCCCACCCATATCGTCAACCCGGAGGTGCTCGCACCATGACATCCGTGAGATCCGTCGCCAACACCGAGGCCGCGGTGCTGGCCGCGGCCAAGGACATGCTGCGCCGCGGGCTGGTCGAGGGCACCGCGGGCAACATCTCGGCGCGGCGGGAAGACGGCAACCTCGTCATCACCCCGTCGTCAGTGGACTACTCCGACATGACACTCGACGACCTGGTACTGGTCGACCCGGACGGCAGGGTGCTGCACGCCGCCGAGGGCCGGTCGCCGTCGTCGGAGATGAAGCTGCACTTGGCGTGTTATCAGGCGTTCGACGACATCGGCAGCGTGATCCACAGTCACCCGGTGTGGGCCACCATGTTCGCGATCTCCCACCAGTCGATTCCTGCGTGCATCGACGAGTTCGCCGTCTACTGCGGCGGCGAGATCCGCTGCACCGACTACGCGGCGTCGGGCACACCCGAGGTGGGCAGCAATGCGGTCAAGGCGCTGGAAGGCCGGGCCGCCGCGCTGATCGCCAACCACGGCCTGGTGGCGGTCGGGCCGAGACCGGACAAGGTGCTGCACGTCACCGCCCTGGTCGAGCGCACTGCCCAGATCGTCTGGGGTGCAAAGGCTCTGGGTGGACCTGTGCCCATTCCCGAAGACATCAACAACAACTTCGCCGGCGTATACACCTATCTTCGCGCCAACCCGATGTAGTTCTCGTCGCACGACAAAACGACAAGAGGATGGCGCCTGTGACCACTATCCGAGCCGCGGCAGTTCAACTGAGCCCCGTTCTCTACAGCCGCGAAGGCACCGTCGAGCGTGTTGTTGCGAAGATCGACGAATTAGCAACGCAGGGTGTGCAATTCGCGACTTTCCCGGAGACCATTGTGCCCTATTATCCGTACTTTTCGTTTGTGCAAGCCCCGTACCAAATGCTCCCCGAGCAAGTGCGACTGCTGGGGCAGGCGGTCAGCGTGCCATCGTCGGCCACGCAGGCGATCGGCGACGCCGCGAGCCGGGCTGAAATGGTGGTCTCCATCGGCGTGAACGAACGTGACGGCGGCTCACTGTTTAACACCCAATTGCTTTTCGATGCCGACGGGACACTGATCCAGCGTCGCCGCAAGATCACCCCTACGTATCATGAACGCATAATCTGGGGCCAGGGCGATGGCAGCGGACTTCGAGCCGTGGACAGCGCGGTGGGTCGCATCGGCCAGTTGGCCTGTTGGGAGCACTACAACCCGCTGGCCCGATACGCGATGATCGCCGACGGCGAGCAGATCCATTCGGCGATGTTCCCGGGGTCCATTTTCGGCGACTTGTTCGCTCGACAGACCGAGACCCAGGTGCGGAATCA